>JACRIP010000213.1 GCA_016220045.1 Planctomycetota bacterium | reverse complement strand
GCCCGGACCCCGCTCCCCGCGCCGCTGCGCACCCCGGCCCCCGCCCCCGCGCCGACCCCGCCCGCGACGCCCGCGCCCCCCCTGCCTGCGCATCGGGGATTCGCCGCATCCGTCGCCACCGCGCCCCAGTTCGCCCTGGTCGCCGGCGAGGCCGGCGTGGGCAAGACCCGCCTCCTCACCGAGTTCAAGATCCACTGCCAGGTGCGCGGCATCAAGGTCTTCCGCGGCGACTGCTACGAGGAGACCGCGCGCGCCTACGGCCCGCTCCTGCAGGTCTTCCGCGCCGTCGGTCGCGCCTTCTCGCCCGACGCCGAAGGCATCCGGCGCAAGCTCCCCGAGCTCGGCCGCGTGCTCGGCTACCTCACCTTCTCGCGGGCGGTCGCTCCCGGTTCGCCGAGCGGCCTCTTCGAGCAGCGCGCCGCCATCCTCGACGGCATCGCGCGGCTGCTCACGCGCGTCGCCGGCGAAATGCCCTTCGTGATCTGGCTGGAAAACCTGCAGTGGGCGGACGTGGAAACGGTCGAAGCGTTGCGGCATCTCCTGCGGCTGGCCGCGCCCTCGACCGAAGACGGGGAGCCGGACTCGCCGCGCCTCGCCGCCGGCGACGCCCCGCTGCCGGTCCTCCTCGCCGCGACGGTGCGCGAGGCCGAGGCGACCGGCCGCCCCGCCGAGGGGCTCCTGCGCGAACTGCAGGCGCACGCCGTCCGCCGCGAGGCCGGTGACGCCCTGCCCGTCCTCTGGGTGCAGCTCGACGGGCTCGCGCGGCCCGCGGTCACCGATCTCGTCGCCTCCATGCTCGGCCTCGACGAGGTGCCGGAGGAGCTGGTCGCGCGCGTCCACGCGGCCTCCGGTGGAAACCCGATGAAGGTCGAGACCTTCATGCGCATCCTGCTCGCGGAGCAGATCCTGCGGCACACGGCCGGGAGCTGGTCGGTCGATCTGGAGGCCCTCGCGCGGCTGCCCGCGGTCGAGGACCTGTCGCGCCTCCTCGACTTCGACCTCGAGGGCCTGCCGAAAACCGCGCGCGAGATCCTCTCCTGCCTCGCCGCGCTCGACCGGCCGGAGCCGCTGCCGGTGCTGCGCGCCGCGGTGAAGGGCGCCGACGACGCCTTCTACTCCGCGCTCTTCGAGCTGGTGTCGCGCCGGCTGGTATCCGACGACCTGGTGGAGAACGAAGTCCGCTACCAGCTCGGCGTCGTGCCGCGCCGGCCGCTGCTCGCGGGGCTGGGGGCGCGCGGCGCGCGTCAGGCGTTGCACCGACGGATCGCCGACGCCCTGGCCACCGCGCACGCCGAGGCGCCGGAAGAGCACGCGGCCGAGATCGCGCGCCACCTGCGGCTGGCGGGGAACGACGCGACGCAGCGGCGCAAACTGGTGAAGGTGGCGCAGATGGCGGGCCGCGAGGCGCGGCGCGTGCTCGCGCTCGGCGCGGCGCGGGAGCATTTCGGCGTCGCGCTCGCCGCGGCGCGCGGGCTGCGTCTGGGCGCGCGCGCGCTGGCCGACCTGCGGCTGGCGCTGGGCGAGGTCTGCCACGAGCTGGGGGATCTGCCCGGCGCCCTGGCCGCCTACCGCGCCGCGCTGCGCGGGGTCGGGCGCGAGCGCGAGCGGGCCGAGATCGCGCTCCTGCTCGGGAAGTCCCTGGAGCGCGGCGGCGACTACCCGGGCGCCCTCTACCAGGTCGAGAAGGCGCGCGCGGGCTTCGAGCGCGACGGCGACGCCGAGGGCACCGCCCGCGCCTGCCTGGAGATCGCCTGGCTGCGCGGCTACCGGCTGTGCCGCTTCGAGGAGGGCAGCGAGTTCTGCGCGCGCGCCCTGCGCCTCCTCGAAGGGAAGAAGGCGGTCGAAACCCAGATTCGGGCATTCACCGTACTCGGGGCGGTGCACCAGACGGCAGGGCAGTGGGAGGAGTCCCTGCGCTGCCACCAGCGCGCGCTCGAGCTGCGCCGCCGCAGCGAGGACCGTTTCGAGCTGCCGTCGGCGCTCAACAACGTCGGCCTGACCTATTTCCTCAAGGGGGACGCGCTGGGCGCGCGCGACTACGCGCGCGAGGGCGTGGAGCGGGTGGTCGGGTCCGAGCGCCCGGGGTTGCACGGCACGCTGTTGTCCACCCTGGCGAACTGCCACTTCGCGCTCGGCGCGTGGTCGGAAGCGCGGGCGGACTGGGCGCGCGCGCGGGAGATCGCCGAGCGCATCGGCGACCGCCGCCGGATCGCGGTTTCGTGCGCCTACCTGGGGGCGCTGGCGCACGCGCAGGGGGACGCGTCGAGCGCGATCGACCTCCTGATGCGCGCGATCCTGATCCTGCGCGACCTCGGCCTGGCGCTGGAGCAGCGCGAGGTCTACCTCAAGCTCGCCGGCGTGAACCGCGACCTCGGTGCCTTCGAAGCGGCGGCGGACGACGTGCGCGCGGCCGGCGCGCAGGCGGCGAGCAACCGCTTCCTCGACGCGCTCACCGACCGCTGCTGCGCCCGGCTGGCGCACCTGCGCGGCGACCTGTCCGCGGCCGACGGCGGCTACCGGAAAGTCCTGAGGGCGTTCACGCGCATGGGCCTCGCGCGCGAGAAATCCGAGGCGCTGGCCGATCTGGCCGAGGTGCAGCTCGAGCAGGGCGCGAGGCGCAAGGCGCAGCTCACCGCGGGCCGGGCGGAGCGGCTGGCGGAGTCGCTGTCCTTCCAGGAAGGGCGCGTGCGCGCGGTCTTCGCCCGGGCGAACGCGGAGGCGCTCCTGGCCCTGGAACGCCGCGACACCCAGGTGCGCGGCGACACCGAGGAGTCGGAGGAGAGCGAGAGCGAACGGCGCGTGCGCGCGGCGCTGGCCGTCGCGGAGGGGATGGGCGCGCGGTGGCTGGTCTGGCAGGGGCGCTGGGCGCACGCGCGCTGCGCGGCCGCGCGCGGCATGGCGGCCGCGGCCGGGCCGCGCTACCGCGCCGCCGAGAGCGCGCTCGCGGAGATTGCGACGCGCGTGCCCGAGCACCTGCGGGACGGGCTCGCCGCCATTCCGCGGATTCGGGAGTTTACCCGAGAGGCGGCGCGGTATCGATAGCGAAGGCGGAGCGGCGGGCGGGAGCGGGGAATCGGGTCAGACGACGGAACCACAGAGACACCGAGGCACAGAGATACGGAGACCGAGATGAAGTTGACGGTAGCCGACGAAAAGACCTGGAAGGGGAAGGGCCGCACGCTGGTGCTGTTCGGGACCGCGGACCCGGCGCTGGCGGCCGGCGCGTGGCCCGGTCTGACGAAGCGCGCGGCGCAGGAGCTGCTGGCGGTGGCGGCGGAGGACGGCTGGAAGGGGAAGGAGGACGAGGTCCTGATGGTACGCCCGGCGGCGGCCGATCCGGCGACGCGCGTGCTGCTCGTCGGGCTGGGAAAGGCGGCGGAGGCGGGCGCGGACCGGCTGCGGCGCGCGGCGGCGGTCGCCGTCCGGCGGCTGCGCGATCTGCCGCTCACCGACGCCTGGATGCTGATGCCGCCGAGCGACGGCACGGCGGCGGAACGCGCGGCGGCGCTGGCCGAGGGCGCGCTCCTCGCGGCGTATCGCTTCGACCGTCACAAATCGGCGCCGGCCGGCGCCAACGGCAAGAAGCCCACGCTCGGCACGCTGCGGCTGGTCGCCGCCGACCGCGCGGGCCTGGAGCCGTTGCGGGCGGGCGTGGCGCGCGGCGAAGTGACCGCCGCCGCCGTGACCCTGGCGCGCGATTGGGTCAATGAGCCGGCGGCCGACAAGACCCCGACGATGCTGGCCGCCGCGGCACTGCGCATGGCGCGGCGCGCCGGACTGCGTGCCGCCTCCCTCCCCCTCGCGCAGATCCGGAAGCTCGGCATGGGCGCGCTTCTGGGGGTCGCCCAGGGCAGCGCCGAGCCGCCGGCCTTCATTACGATCCGCTACACGCCGCCCGGCCGGCCGAAGAAGCTGGTTGCCCTCGTCGGCAAGGGAATCACCTTCGACAGCGGCGGGTTGTGCATCAAGACGGCGGACGGGATGGAGTCGATGAAGTCCGACATGGCGGGGGCGGCGACGCTCCTGGGCGTGATGTCCGCGTTGCCGGCGCTCCAGCCGGGGGTGTCGGTGCTGGCGATCCTGCCGTGCGCGGAGAACATGCCGGGGGGCAAGGCGATCCGGCCGGGGGACGTGATGCGGGCGATGAACGGTACGACGATCGAGATGAAGAACACGGACGCCGAGGGGCGGCTGGTGCTGGCGGACGGCCTGTGCTACGCGGTGAAGGAGGGCGCGGACGAGATCATCGACGTGGCGACGCTGACCGGCGCGTGCGTGGTCGCGCTCGGCCCGCTGGTGTCGGGTGTCTGGTCGAACGAGCAGAAGCTGGCCGACCGGCTGCTGGCGGCCGGCCGCGAATCGGGCGAATACCTGTGGCAGATGCCGCTGGTGAAGGAATACCGGGAGAACCTGAAGAGTCCGATCGCCGACCTGAAGAACTCGGAGAAGCCGTACGGCGGGGCGATCAAGGCGGCGCTTTTCCTGCAGGAATTCGTCGGCGGCAAGCCCTGGGCGCACGTGGACATTGCCGGCCCCTCCTACGGCGACCGCGATCTGCCGATGTGCCGCGCGGGCGGCACGGGGCATCTGGTGCGGACGTTGCTGACGTTCCTGGAGCGCGCGGGGGGGTAGCGGGGCGGGTTTCGGGGTTTGGAGGTTTGGAGGTTTGGAGGTTTGGAGGTTTGGAATCGCGCCTAGGGCGCTGACGGGTGGGAGCGCAAGCCGACTCGTTCGTAGGTCCGCCAAACAGAGGCTGTCGCAAAGTGTCGCGCCGGCCCCACCGCGCGGCGACTGACGAGAATGGTCCTGTAGGGGCGGCCCTTGTGGCCGCCCCATCGTGGCCGACCAAGCAACGGTTGCCGGCCCTGCCACCATGGGGCGGGCACAAGGCCCGCCCCCACAAGACCGCGGGTTCTGCGACGCCTACCGCCCCTGCGGTTCCTTTTGCGACCGCCCTTCCGGCGGCAGCGCCGGCCCCGGTTCTCGCGACCTTCTTTTCTCCGGTACGCACAGGAGTGGCCATGGCCATCCCGGACGGCGACCCCTGCTTCTCGCGGAGCGAGCACGCGATCTTGCGCGCGTTCGGGGCGGAGGCGCTGCCGGGTGGGGCGCCCGGGGCGCCCGGCGCCCACGAAATCGACCTCGCCCCCACCTACGAGCGCCTCTTCCGCGCCGCGGACCCGCTCGCACTCTGGGGCATGCGCGCGTACCTGCGCACGATCGAGTTCCTCCCGGTGCTGCTGGCGCGGGAGCGGGTGCCCTTCAGCCGCCTGCCCGCGCGCGCCCGCCGGCGCTTCGTCGCCGCCTGGGACGACAGTCCCCTCATGCCGGTGCGACTGGCCTTCATGGTCCTCAAAGCCACCGTCGGCATGGCCTACACGTCGCACCCTGCGTACGCGGCCGCGATAGGGTATTCCTCGGATTGCCTCCACGAAGAGCGCCCGCTGGGGCCGGTGCCGGTGCGATGATCATCGACCTCGACGACGTCCACTCCGATCTCACCGAAACCGCCGATGTCTGCATCATCGGGTCGGGCGCGGGCGGCGCCGCCGTCGCCCGCGAGCTCACAGCGGCCGGCGCCTCCGTCATCATGCTCGAAGAGGGCGCCTACTACCGCCGCGCCGATTTCAATCGCCGCCTCGACCACATGATCCCCCTCCTCTACCGCGACCTCGGACTCACCACCGCCCTCGGCTTCCCCTCGATTCCCGTCCCCCTCGGCAAGACCGTCGGCGGCACCACCACCATCAACTCCGGCACCTGCTTCCGCGCCCCCCGCCCCCTGCTCGACGGCTGGGAGCGCGACCTCGGCGTCGCCGGCGTCGGCGGCGGCGCCCTCGATCCCTACTACGAAAAAGTCGAGGAGCGCCTCCACGTCCAGCCGGTCAAGGAGGACCTGCTCGGGAAAAACGCCGAACTCGTCCGCCGCGGCGCCCGCGCCCTCGGCCTCCATAGCGAACCCCTCCGCCGCGCGGTCACCGACAACTGCCGCGGCTGCGGCGTCTGCTGCTTCGGCTGCCCCTCCGACGCCAAAATGTCCGTCAATCTCTCCTACATCCCCGCCGCCCTCGAACGCGGCCTCCGCCTCTTCACCCGCTGCCTCGCCCTCCGCCTCCTCGTCGAGAACGGCCGCGTCGCCGGCGTCGAGGCCGGCTTCGTGCGCCGTACCCAGGACCGCCCCGAGCGCTTCCTGCGCGTGCGCGCCCGCACCGTCGTCCTCGCCGCCGGCGCGATCTACTCGCCCCTCTTCCTGCTCAGTCACCGCCTCGGTCGCGCCCGCGGCCAGGTCGGCCGCAACCTCTCGCTGCACCCCTGCTCGCGCGTCACCGCCCTCTTCGACGAGACCGTCGAAGGCTGGAAGGGCGTTCCTCAGGGATTCTGCGTAGACACCCTCCGCGACGAGGGTGTGATGCTCGAAGGCATCCAGGGCCCGCCCGCCCTGCTCGGCCCGCTCCTGCCCTTCTCCGGCCGGCGCTACCAGGAACTGGTCGAGGCCGCGCCCCGCCTCGCCGCCTTCGGGGTCATGATCAAGGACTCGACGCGCGGCCGCGTCCGCCGCCTGCCCGGCCGCCGCCCCCTCGTGACCTATTTCATGAACCGCGACGACTTCGGACGCGTGCTGCGCGGCATCGGGCTGCTCGTGAAGATCTTCTTCGCCGCCGGCGCGCGCAAGGTCTTCCCCCCGCTGCACAGCCTGCCCGAAGTGTCGAGCCCGGAGGAGTTCGAGCGGCGCCTCGATCCGGATCAGTCGCCCGCGGACCTGGAGGGGATGGCCTTCCATCCGCTCGGCACCTGCCGCATGGGCGGCGATCCGAGTCGCTCGGTGGTCGATCCCGAGGGCGAGTGCCGCGATCTGCCGGGGCTCTACGTGGCGGACGGCTCCGTGCTGCCTTCGGCGCTCGGGGTAAATCCGCAGATGACGATCATGGCGGTCGCGGCGCGCATCGGGGAACGGCTCGCGCGCCGCGGGGCGTAAGGGTCGTGGGGGAGTCCGGTTCCCGCGTTCAAGCAAGGAGGTCCGCATGGCGGACTACTACGAAATGGAGTTCGGGCGCACGCGCACGCCGCTGACGCGCGCCCTGGACGTCGGCGGGCTCGTCGCGGTCGGCCTCTTCGCCCTGTGGGCGGCGCCGGGCTCGATGTACGTCCTCGACGGCCAGCGCGGCCAGCAGGCCGTGATCCAGCGCTTCGGCGCCTACGCCCGCACCGAGAGCAAGCCGGGGATTCACCTGAAGTGGCCCTGGCCGATCGAGTACGCCACGGTCCTGTCCACGACCGAAGTCCGCCGCCTGGAGATCGGCTTCCAGTCCAAGCCCGGCCACCCGGGCGCCTACGCGGACGAAGCGCACCACAGCGTGACGGTGACCAAGGACCAGAGCCTGGTCAACGCCGAATTCGCGCTGCAATACGCGGTCGCCGACCCCAAGGCCTACCTCTTCAACGTCGCCGACGCCGACCGGACGATCGAGCAGCTCGCGAAGGCGGCGATGCGCAGCGCGGTCGCGAGCCGCGGGGTGGACGAAATCCTGCTCGGCGACCGCGCCACGATGCAGGCGGAAGTGCTGCGCGTGATCCAGGACGGACTCAACGACTACGGGGCCGGCCTGAAAGTGACCGCCGTGCAGTTCCAGAACGTGCACGCGCCCAAGGAGGTCGAGGACGCCTTCAGCGACGTCGCGCGCGCGGTCGAGGACCAGGAGACGGCGACGAGCGAAGGCCGGAAGGCCTACAACGCCAAGGTCCCGGTGGCGGAAGGCCAGGCCCGCGTCATCCTGGCGAATGCCGAAGCCTACCGCATCCAGCGCATCAACGAGGCGAAGGGCGACGCCAAGCGCTTCCTCTCCCTCCTCGAACAGTACCGGGAGGACCCGGAATTCACGCGCCGCCAGCTCCACCTCCACGCGCTGCAGGAGGTGCTGCCGCAGGTGGGCAAGTGGGTGGTGGAGAAGGGGGTGCCGGTCTGGCTCGGGGCGACGGGCGACGCGCGCCCGGCCCCGCCCTCCCCGACCGG
>JACRIP010000212.1 GCA_016220045.1 Planctomycetota bacterium | reverse complement strand
CAGCCCGGGTTCGTCGCCGGCCTTCAGGCCGGCTGCCCACGGCGTACTCCGGGCCGGAGACGGATCGAGCGGCCCTCTCCGGCGCGCGCGTCTAGGGTTGCCGGGCTGAAGCCCGGCAAACAAACCCGGGCTGAAGCCCGGGACTACAAGCCTCCAAGCCCTTCCCCATGGGAGCGAGTGTACGGTCTCCAGCAGCCGGACTTGTGGGTAAAGATCATCCCAACCGCCCCCCCCCCGCCGCCACCGCTGCGCGACGCGTCGGTGCCCCCACTTCGCCGCCCTTGGCGTCTCCCTCTTCGTGGTCATCCGCGCTCCCCCCGGGAATGCCGCGCCCGCCCAATTGGTTTGACTTTCCAGGGGTGCCGCCTATAATACTCCGCCTCCCGGGCCCTCCCCGCCGCGCCCGGGCTAACTGCGTTTCCCGACAGGGAATTGCGTCAATCTGCGTCGATCCGCGTCAATCCAGGGGGTGGTCCCGGACTTTTGGAGGTCTTCCCGATGCCGCGCTCCCTCTCCTTCGCCCTCACGGCCCTCGCCGTCGTTCTGCTCGCCGCGCTCGCCGTCCTCCCGCTCACGCCCGCCCGCGCCGGCGACGACGTCATCAAGATCGGCGTCGCCGGCCCCCTCACCGGCGGCCAGGCCAAAATGGGCAACGACGTCCTCCACGGCGTTCAGCTCGCCGTCAAGGAATGGAACGCCAAGGGCGGCGTCCTCGGCAAGAAAATCGAAGTCATTTCGCGCGACGACGAAGCCCAGGAGAAACAGGCCACGCCCTGCGCCCGCGAACTCGTCAACGAAGGCGCCGTCGGCGTCATCGGCCACTTCAACAGCGGCTGCACCATCCCCGCCTCCGAAGTCTACTACGAGAACATGGTGCCGATGATCACCCCGTCGGCGACCAATCCCAAGGTCACCGACCGCGCCTACGAGAACGTCTTCCGGGTCTGCGGTCGCGATGACCAGCAGGGCGGCGTGGCCGCGCGCTTCACGGTCGAGACGCTCAAGGCCAAGAAGGTCGCCATCCTCCACGACAAGACCGCCTACGGTCAAGGCCTGGCCGACGAATTCAAGAAGGGCATCATCAACGCCCTCGGCGAAGCCGCCGTGGTCTACTACGCGGGCTTCAGCAAGGACGAGGTCGATTTCCGCGCCATTCTCACCGCGACCAAGGAGAAGGCGCCCGACATGTGGTTCTTCGGCGGCATCTACAACCAGGCCGGGCCGATGGTCAAGCAGGCCCGCCAGATCGGCCTCACCGCCCCCTTCATGAGCGGCGACGGCGTGATCGACCAGGAGTTCCTCAAGACCGCCGACAAGGACGCGGAGGGTTCCTACCTGACCTTCGGACCCGACCCCGAACGCCTGCCCGGCGCCAAGGCCTTCCTCGCGGCCTATCACGCCGACTACGGCGATCACGGCCCGTACTCGATCTACGCCTACGACGCGGCCAACATCCTGCTCACCGCGATCACCAATGCCAAGTCCGCCGACGGCAAGAAGGTCTGCGACGCCCTCCACGCGATCGAGTACGAAGGCGCCATCGGCAAGACGCAGTTCGACAAGAAGGGCGACATCGTCGGCTCCTACTACGTCCTCTGGATCGTCAAGGACGGGAAGTTCGTCCTCTACGAAAACAAGTAGGGAGCCGCGTGTCCTACGCCGAATTCCTGCAGTCGCTCACCAACGGGCTGACGCGCGGCGCGATCTACGCCCTGATCGCCCTGGGATACACCATGGTCTACGGTATCCTGGGGATGATCAATTTCGCCCACGGCGAGATCTACATGATCGGCGCCTACGTGGGCGTGCTCGCGCTCGCGGCGGCGAACGCGCTCGGCTGGTCGGCGGTCTCGCTCGGCGGCTGCCTCGCGCTCGCCTTCCTGCTCGCCATGGCCTGGGCCGCCGCCCACGGCATGACCAACGAGCGCCTCGCCTACCGCCCGCTCCGCCACGCGCCCGTACTGTCGCCGCTGATCAGCGCCATCGGCATGTCCATCTTCCTGCAGAACTACGTCATGGTGCTGCAAGGCAAGGACAAGCGCGACTTCCCCTCCAGCTTCCTCGACGTCCTCGGCACCGCCTCGCTCTCCGTCACCGAACTCATCTACCTGGCCGCGACCACCTGGGCGTTGCCGACCTTCCTGCTGCTCGCGGTCGCGGACTACGCCCTCCTCGCCGGCAGCACGCGCAACCGCTTCGCCCACCTCCTCCGCCCCGCCCCCGGCGCACCCGCGGGAACGCGGCCGCCCTTCGCCCTCGGCTACCGCGCCGGGCTCGCCTGCGTCGCCCTCTCCTTCTCCGCGATCCTGGTCTACGCCGTCCGCATCCTCGCCGAGAACCGCGTGCACATCCCCCTCCTCTCGTCGCTGCGCGCGACCCCGCTCCAGTACTTCATCATCGGCACCTCGGTCGTGCTCATGGTCGTGCTCCATCTCTTCGTCATGAAGACGCGGATGGGCAAGGCGATGCGCGCGGTCTCGATGGACAAGAAGATGGCGGGCATGGTGGGCATCGACATCGACCGGGTGATCTCGGGAACCTTCCTGATCGGGTCCTCCCTCGCCGCGGCCGCCGGCATCATGATCAGCATGTACCTGTCGGTCATCAAGTTCGACTCCGGGTACTTCGCCGGACTCAAGGCCTTCACGGCGGCGGTGCTCGGCGGCATCGGGAACATCCCCGGGGCGATGCTCGGCGGCGTCCTGCTCGGCCTCGCCGAGGACTTCACGGCGGCGCGCTGGAGCGACTGGAAGGACGTGGTGGCCTTCGCGATCCTGATGCTCGTCCTGATCCTGAAACCCCGCGGCCTGCTCGGCGAGCGGGTCGCGGAGAAGGTGTAGCGCGTGGCCGCCCGACTGCTCGCGTTCGCCCGCTCCGCGCCGCTCTGGGCGGTGTGGCTGCTGATTCTGACGGCGCCGCTCGCCTGGATCGTGCCCTACAAGTCCACCGACCCGGCGACGCGCGACCAGTGGCTCGCCCGCTTCAACGCCCCGCGCTGGGAGTGGCTGCGCGAGAACGTCGGCGCGGAAGCGCGCGAGAACGGCGGCCGCTGGGCGGCGCGCGCGCTCGCTCTCGCGGCGCTGGTCGCCGCGGTCTGGGCCTGGAACCGCCCGCGCTTCGCGCGCGCCCGCTCCGGCGCGCTGGATGCCGCGCTCCGGCGCTTCCCCGCGACCGCCCGCTGGTCCCACCGCGCCTTCCTGCTCCTCCTCGTGCTCTTCCTCTTCGCCTTTCCGCGCATCTCCCCGCTCCTCTTCGGCGGCTGGACCCCGGGCAAGAAGGAACTGGACTGGATGGTCCAGTCTTCCCTGTATGTCGTGCTCGCGCTCGGGCTCAACATCATCGTCGGCATGGCGGGGCTCCTGGTCCTCGGCTACGCCGCCTTCTACGCGATCGGGGCCTACACGCTGGGCATCCTGGCCCAGCAGATGGGGTACTTCGGCCTGCCCGACACCCACCTCAACCACTGGGTCGCCTTCCCGGTGGCGGCGGCGGTCGCCGGGCTCTTCGGCCTCGCCCTCGGCCTGCCCTCGCTCCGCCTGCGCGGCGACTACCTCGCGATCGTGACGCTCGGGTTCGGCGAGGCCGTCCGCTACCTCTTCAAGAACTGGCCCGCCCTGACCGGCGGCGAACAGGGGATCTCGATCCCGCGCGACTGCCGCATCCCGCCCAAGTGGGGCGAGTTCCCGATCCTCGAGTGGAGCGGGGGCGGCTTCCCCTGGGTGAGCGCGGGCGCGGTCGAACCCGCGCGCAAGGAGGAGCTGGCCTATTACCTGATCCTTGCGATTGCGGTGATTACCGTATTCGCGATCCACCGGCTCAACCACTCGCGCCTCGGACGGGCCTTCATCGCGCTGCGCGAGGACGAGGTCGCGGCCGAGTCGATGGGCATTCCGACGACGCGCATGAAGCTTCTCGCGTTCGCGCTGTCGGCGGTCTGGGGCGGCATCGCGGGCGTCTTTTACGCGGCCTACAACGGCTACGTCAGCCCGGAGACCTTCACCTTTGACGAATCGGTCCTGATCCTGTCGATGGTCGTGCTCGGCGGCATGGGCTCGACCGGCGGCGTCATCCTGGGCGCGGTGCTGCTCTATTTCATCCCGGTCTTCCTGCGCGACCAGTATCCGGCTTTCCAGGACTACCGGAAATTGATCTTCGGCCTGCTCATGGTCGCGATGATGATCTTCCGCCCGCAAGGCCTGCTCGGCGGCCGGCGGCGGCGCATCGAGATGGGCGACCCGGAGCCGACCCCGGCGACGGAGAGTCCAAAGTCCCAAGTCTAACGGTCCAACGGTCTAAAGTCCCAGGTCCAACGGTCCAAAGTCCTCTTCTGCGGGCATTGGTCGAAGGTCGGGACCGATGGCTGACGTTTGACCCCAGACTTGGGACCTTGGGACCTTGGGACCTCAGACCTCAGACCT
>JACRIP010000222.1 GCA_016220045.1 Planctomycetota bacterium | reverse complement strand
GGACCAGCGGCAGCGCGGCCGGGCCGGTCGGGCGCTCGAGCTGCTCCAGCGTGGCGCCCGTGGAGTACTCGGATACGAGGCACACGAAGCCGCGCAGGCGATCGGGATTGTACACGCCGACGACGTTCAGGTGTCGCCCCGGGTCCATCCAGGCTTCCACGGCGCGCAGGAAACGCCGGTAGTCGTTCGGCAGGGGGCAGCGGGGGGCGAGGAAGACCCGCAACTCGACCGATTGATCGAGTCGCTGGTCACGGGCGTCGTAGAGGACCGCGCCGTCGGACGGGCGCGGCTGGCTGCGGATCTCGTACTCGCTGACTTCGCCGATGAGCAACTCGCCGGTGCGCAACAGGGCCTGGAGGGGGATCCCCGGCGCGCGGGCGCGCGTGGGCACGCCGGGTGATCCCGGGGCCGGGGGTCGCGCCGGTGCCGCGGGCGGGGCGGGGGCTGGGGTGGCGGCTGGGGTGGGGGCGAGCGAGGGTGGAGTGGAGGCGAGCGAGGGTGGGGTGGCGGGGGGCGAGGGTGGTGCGAACATCCCCTCTCCCCAGCCCTCCCCCGCTGCGGTGGCGGAGGGGGACGGTGCGGGGGCGGGGGCGCAGGGTGCTGCGGCGGGGGAGGGGGACGGTGCGAGTGCGGGGGCGCAGGGTGCTGCGGTGGCGGAGGGGGACGGTGCAGGGGCGGGGGCGCGCGGCGCGGCGGCGTTGGCGGCGTTGGCGGCGTCGGTCACCGCGCGGAGCGCGGGAGCGATCTTCTGTAGGGTAGACACCCCGCGGACGACGAGGAGGGTGGCGAGGCGGGATTTCCGGCCGTCTTCCAGGTGCTCGGCCTGGGTCTGGAGCGCGGCCTCGGCCTGCTCGGCCGTGATCGTCCGCTGTTCCACCAGGAGTCGGGCGAGTGCCTGATCGACCGCGCGCTGGGGCGCGAACTCCTCCTCGGTGCGCAGCACGTCGGCGAAGGCGTCCAGGAGTCCGGCGAGCGCGGCGTCATCGAGCAGCCGGCGCGTCAGGAAAAGCGTCCCCAGGGGCCGCGTAGGCGCGTGCGCCGCGGCCTGCTGTTCCTGCTCCTGGACGCACTCCCACACCTGTTCGGGTGTGAGCAGCCCGCGGCGGATTGCCAGCCGCGCGAGCCTGATTTCGGTGGGGTCCGCCATGCTCGTATACCCCCCACGAGCGAGGCACCGGTAACTTCCTTGCCGCCGACTCTAGCGGGCGAGGGATGGGGCGTCAAGCCCGCGCTGTCGGGTATGGACCCGCAGAGTGTGGCGCGCCGCCATCGCGAGGACACGAACAAATCCAACTTCGTGCCGATGGTGGGAGGCGCGCCCGCCCGCAGCGGTCGCGCGCGCTCGCCGTTTGACGTCGCCACGTCTCCACGCTACACTGGCCGGCAGGGCACGAAGGGCAGACGTCGTTGCCCCTCACGCCCCGCATCACGTCACCCCGTGAGGGAATCGCCGGCAGCAGGCTTTCTGCGCCGATGCGGACTACGGTCAATACCTTGCGCCAGAAGAACCCGGTCCGAAGCGATCGCCGTGACCGGCAGGTTGCCATCCACGCAATCTCGACGCGAGTGGCCGCCGCGGACGGACGAAAACAGATGCGTTTCGTGTCCCCGCTCCGGGTGAACGCAGCGCCACTTCGGGTCGGAGGCAATTGCATGATCCGCGGACTCCTCCACCGGCTCGCACCGCTTTGGGGCAGCCCGGCGGGCAGGGCAGGCCGGGCCGTCCGCGTTGCCCTGCGGGTGAGCACGCTCCTCGCCTGCCTCGCGTCGCTCGTCGCGCTGTATTCGCTCGCCTACCTCTGCTCGCCGACCGTGCGCGGCCCGTTTCCGGCGGCAGCGGTCATCGTGGTGATCGGCGGCACCATCGTGGTCTTTGTGCGGGCCTCGCGAACGTCCTTCCTGCCGGCTTGCCTCGTCGCGGTCGCGGCCCTCGCCGGCGCGTGCACCCATCGCGTGGCGGAACACTACGGCGTTACGTGGGCAGGAATCCGGGACGCTGCGCGCGATGAGTGGTACGGCAGGTACGCCCCGTTAGAGCGGGCCATTCCCGCGCATCCCTGCCCGGTCGACGCGGTCGTCATCGCCCCGAGTGGCCGCTGGCTGGCCACGCTCGGAAGGTTCGGCCCCGCGCGGCTCTGGTCATTGCCTGACGCAAGCCCGCTTGGGGAAATCGCCCTGGGTGAGGGCTGGCCGCGGTCGATGGAATTCGCGGCGTCGGGCGATGACCTCGTCGTCGGCAACGAAGTGGGGGCCTCCCTCTTCTCGGTTACCGGGCGAACGCTTCTGACCACATGGGAATGGGACGGAGGGAAACCCGTTACCGGGCCGTGGTGGACACTCAGTCCGGACGGCGAGTCCCTCGTACTGGATTGCGACCAGTCGCCGGCACGCGTGTGGTCTACCCGCCGCGCCTTACTCCTGGGCACATGCGGCCCCGCGGATGCTCGAAGCGCCCGCCGTTCAAGGTTCACCCCCGACGGTCGGTCTCTCGTGACGCAATCCGTGACCCAATCCCTCGCCACCCGCGTATGGTCAATCCCCGAGATGTCGCTGGTCGGGGAGTTCGGAGAAGCAGCACGGCCGGACCGGCTTGCTCCGTGGCGCGGCTTGGACGCGCGGTTCCTGGCGATGTGCGCGCCGGCCGGCACGCGCCAACGCGGAATGCTGGTACTCGCCCTCCCCGATGGCAGGCCTTTGGCTTTCTTCGACAGTCACTTCAACCTCGATCTGGCCCTGGAGTTCAGCCCCGATGGGCGTTCCTTTGTCGCTCAATTGCTCGACCCCGAAGGCCGCATCGGACTCTTCTCGATTCCCGAGGCCAGGTGTGTAGGGACAATTCCTGGCTCCCAGTTTGTGGGCAATCCCGTCTTTTCTCCCGACTCCCGGTGGGTGGTGGTCGGCCCGACCGACCTGGGCGATATCTCCATCGTGTCGACCTCGGATGCGCGCGTCTGCGGAAGTCTGGACCTGCCGCGGGACAAGGGCTCCGACGGATCCTACTCCTTCACCCCCGACAGCCGCATCCTGATGGTGGTGGATTCGGGCCGACCGCTGCGCTTCTGGTCGGTACCGGAGGGCCGTCCGCTGGGGACCATTGGTAGCGGACTCTGGGTCACCTGCGCGACCTTCAGCCCCGATGGCCGCCGCGTCGTGACTGGACACCACGACGGGGCCGTTCGCGTCTGGTCCGTCCCGTCCTCGCGCGCGCAATGACGCGGACACCCCCACCTCCCGACGCTCCCCGCTCCCGCCGCGCCCCCCACTGTCCGATTCTCCAACGCGCGCCCCGCCGCATCTTCCAACGGCCCGCCCGTCGCCTCCCCCCCCTCCGCCCCCCCGCGCCCTCCCAGTTTCACCCCGCGAAGCCCGTCCTTCCTCGCTCCGGCCGCCCCTACCCGCCCGCGGCACGCCAGTTGTTCCTCCCGCCCCGCGCGCTCGGCGCAGGATCGAAGCATGCATGATCCGCTCGGATGGATGTTCCAATATCACTTTTTTTTCAGGAGATGCAGCATGTTTACCAGAGCACGAAAAGGGATGGGCCGGCTGCTCCGGCTCGGTCTCCTCCTGGGCACGATCGCCGGCGGCGCGACCGCGGCCTCGGCCCAGACCACCGTCGACGTGCGCGTGCCCAGCTTGGGCGGCGGCATGGGCGGCGAAATCGCCGTCCGCGCCTTCGTGCCGGCCATCGGCGGCGAACGCTACGGCGCCGCCTGCGGCGTCCTCGTCTTCTTCCACGGCGGCGCCGACCCGGGCGGCCTCGACCAGGGCGCCGCCGAACGCGCCGCCGTCCGCGAAGGACTCATCGTCGTCAAGTTCATCCACCCCGGCGGCACCTGGACCGACCCGGCCACCGGCGTCGCCATCTCCTCCACCGGCATCTACGACTTCCGCGGCCCGAACTGCCAGTTGGCCGCCCGCGACGTGATCCGGTTCTGCCTCGGCCTCCAGCCCGACAACACCGGAAACCTCATCACCGCCACACTCCCCGCGCTCACCACCAACGTCGGCCTGCTCGGCTCCTCCAACGGCGGCAACACCGCGCTCTGCACGCTCGCCCGCTACGGCCCCGCCCTCGCCGGCGTCGGCTACTTCGCCGGCTGGGAAAACCCCGCGAGCGACCAGATGGCCGTCGGCGACCTCGGCGCCGGTCCGCTCGACACCGATCCCGCGGTCGACGGCGACGGCAACGGCATCCCGACCGACGACGGCACCAACCCCCATTTCACCGGCTACGGCGCGACCACCTGCAACTTCGCCTTCGGCCGCATCGCCTACGATCCCGCGGGCACCACCTACGTCCAGGCGACCCCGTATCCGGGATTCGCCTGGTTCGATGGCAACGCGAACGGGCTGGTCGATCGGCTCTTCCTCGGCCTCAGCGCCTCCGGCGAACCGATCTACTCCTACGACATGAACGCCAACGGCGTGCTCGATGCCGCGGAGGACTATCCTTGCGGCGGGTACGAGGCGCGGATCGGCGGCATGATGCGGCTGGTGCACTCGGCGCCGGTGCGCTCGGCCCTGGCCGCCTTCCCGGTGGCCGCGACGACCGCCACCATCCCGCAGACGCTCGCCTTCTGGAACATCCGGCAGCAGGTCCGCGCGCTCCCGTCGGTCGCGGCGGCGCTGCCCAACCTGCTTTCGATCTCGATCTTCGGCCAGCGCGACCACTCCCAGGCCGCCCACTTCTGGAACGGCCACCTGCACGTGCAACAGCTCCTCGACGGGCTGAACGCGAGCGGCCTCTGGTTCCGTCCGAACCCGGACGCGGCCTACCTGGCCTCGATCTACGCGCGGAGCGGCCTGCCGCTGCCCATGGGCGCGCCGGACAACGCCGCGAACGTCCTGCCGGCCGTCGGCACGCTGCACGGCCTGGCCGAACCCGCAACCTACGTCTCCGGGTGGGCGCAGGCCGCCGCGGCCGTCGAGCTGGCGGATCGGGTCTTCACCGGAAACCTCGCCCCCAACCTGCCGGGCCTCCTGATCATCCCCCCTCCGTAGGCGACCGGGCCGGAGGGCAGGGGGAGGGGGGGGCAGGGGGCAGGGGGCAGGGCGGGGGGTGTGTGGGAAGGTCGGGATCGATAGCCACCGAACACAGGGCGCCGGCGCCCCCGGCCCCTGATCCCTCGCGCCCCGCCCCCCTGCCCCCCTGACCCCGCTCTACGGCGCGCGCAGCGCGTACTGGAAGGGCGTGAAGTTGAACCCGCCGCCGCCCTTCCAGATGTTCCGATTGTGCTTCGCGCCCTGGTTGTCCACCACCCACGCCACCCCCGCCTTCTGGTCCGACCAGCCCGCAAACATGTACGTGTGCGCCGGCGAGCCCGCGAAGCGCTTGCCGTTCTGCGTGAACACCACGTCGCCCGGCGTCAGTTCGCTCGCCTTCGTGATCCGTTTCCAGCCTAAGGTCTTTTCCAGGTAGTTCGAGAAGGGCAGGTTCACGCGCGTCGCCAGGTGCCCGTCCTGGGGCATCTTCACGCCCGCCTGCCGCAACGCCGTCGACATGAAGGCCACGCACCCGTTGTGGATCGAGCCGTAGCCATGATTGATCACCTGATCGTACACCTTCGCATACCCCGCCGGATCGGAGTAGTAGCTCGCCAACTTGGCCATCGGCGAGGGCGACGCGCTCACCTCGCCCGGCAGCCCCGCGCCGCCCGGCGCGCCCGCCGCGCTCGCCAGGAGCGGGGCCCCGCCCGCCGCCGGCACATCATAGAAGAGCGACGCACCCCCCAGGTTCGGTCCGACCAGATCGTCCGCGATGTCGGCCCCTTCCTGCACGGTCGTGCCGTCATAGTTGCCGGTCGGGTCCACCTGGATCGCCGCCGCCACCTGGCCCGTGCCCAAGCCCTGCGTCGAGCGCGAGAACAGTCCCGCAATCTGCCGGCCGAACGCGCTCGTCACGACCATCCCCGAGAGCGCGACCAGGCCGACGACGGCCACGACTTCCGTGGAAACCTGAGCCCGCGCGGTCAATTGCACGTGGCGGAGCGATGAAGCGTTCATGGCGGCACCTCCAAATGGACGACGCAACACTCTTCGCAAGCGTCGCTCCATTTCGTGCCGCCTTCGTTACGATTGATCCAGGCCCTTGGCACGCAAGGAGTTGTAAATGTCCGCCTGCCGGACAGAAGCCGGCGCACCGCGCGGTCGTCGTCACGCGCGGTAACGCGGGCGCGCGGCCCCGTCCGACGAATTGGAATTCTCCGCCCGCCGTCTGCCGCCCGCCGTCCGGCCGGCGGCCCGCAACGCGAGCGGGGCAGCCTGGGACCTGCACCTGCGGCGCAGGCTTGCCTTTCCGCGCGCCGGGAGGATAGAATGGCGCCCGTTCCCCCGCCGGTCGTGAGGGGCGCGGAAGTTCGGTTCGGGAGGATTCGTCATGACGAGACGCTACGGAATAGTCCTGATCCTGATGCTGCTGTCGGTCACGTGGCTGCGGCCGGCGGCGGCCGACGAAGCGGCCGATCTGCGGCGGATGCTGGAGGCGGCGCCGGCGCGCCTGCGCGAGGCGAGCGACGAACTCGCGCGGCTGCCGGCCCTCGCGAGCGCCAAGGCGCCGACCCGCGCTGCCGCCCACGACCCCTACCTGTGCCCGGGCGACGGCGCCGCCCTGCACGCAGTCGCCCCGGCGGACGCACCCGCCGGCGCACCGGCCCCGGCCGCCCCCGCCGCCTGGCTGTGCCTCCAGGAGCGCGCGCTCTACGTCGTCACCCCCGGCGCCGCGCCCGACGCGCCGCCGGAGTGGAAGGGCCCGCTCCGCCTCTTTCCCGTCACCCGCGAGGCCGTGCAACGCGCCCTCCAGCGCCATCTCTCCGACAGCGGCCAGCAGGGTTTCTATTCCGACCGCTTCCCGGAGCTGCGCCTCGCCGGCCCCGACGCCGCCCTCCCGCTCCTCGCTATCTACAGAGAAGACCTGAATGAGCAGCTGCGCCAGCTCGCGCTCGAAGCCCTGGGCGAGGTCGGCAACCCGGCGGTGATTCCGGATCTCACGCGCATCGCCGCCGCGGTCGGGGTGGATACCGAGCGCGAAGCGATCATCGTCACCGTCGCGCGCCTCGGCGACCGCGCGCTCCTGACCGCGCGCCAAGAGGAGCTGCACGCGCTGGCCGACAGCCCCGACCGGCCGGCCGAACAGCGCGGCGCGGCGCTTAGTCAACTGGCGCTGCTCCACGCCCGGCTCGAGGAGAATGACCAGGCCCTCGCCTGCTATCTCAAGGCGCGCGACCTCGCGCCCGGCCATCCCGTGCTCCGCTACAACCTCGCCTGCTCCTACGCGATCCTCGGCAAGGCGGACGACGCCTTCCGCGAGCTCGAGGCGGCAGTCGGCTGCGGGTTCGATCAGTGGGAATGGGTGCGCATGGACGGCGACCTCGAGAAGCTCCACGCCGATCCGCGCTGGGAGCCGCTGCTCGAACGCATGTCCCGCCGGCCGCCGGCCGGCCATCCGCCGAGCGAACCGCCGATCGAACCGCCGGCGGGCGATGCGCCAGACCCCGGTGGCGCGGAGGATGAATAGCCGACGGCGCCTAACGGCGTTTAACGACGTTCAACGACGTTGAACGACGGTTGCCACCGCCCAGGGGTAGCTCCCTACCCACCGAGGCTTGCACGATGGAACGCGGCCGTGAGTCCCAAGAAGACCGCCGTCGCTTCGCCAAATCTTCTACGACCCATCGCCATTGAACGCCAGTAAACGCCGTTAGACGTCGTTGAACGCCGTTAAACGCCGTCGAACGTCGTCGAACGCCGTCAAACGCCCTCTTCGTCGGTGACCATGACCTACCCGAATCTCCTGCGCCGGGCGGTGCCCCTGCGCTACCTGCCGGTACTGCTCGCGCTGGTGTTCGGGGTCGGTCTCGCCGTCGCCGCGTTCCTCATCGCCCGCTCCTGGGAGCGCGACGCCACCGCCTCCGCCTTCACCCTCGCCGCCAAGGACCGCGTCTCCGCGCTGCGCGCCACTCTCCGCTCCTACCTCGAGCAAATGGAAACCCTCGGCGAGTTCCACGCCTCCACCCCCGCGTTCTCCCGCGAGGGCTGGAAGACCTTCGTCGCGCCCAAGCTCAAGCGCCACCCCGGCATCAGTTCCCTCGAGTGGATCCCCCGCGTCCCCGACGCCCGCCGCGCCGAGAGCGAAGAACAGGCGCGGCGCGACGGCTATCCGGACTTTCACATCACCCGGCGGCTCCGCCAGGGGGTCATGGTGCCCGCCGAGCCGAGCGCCGAGTACTTCCCGGTCTACTTCCAGGAGCCGCTGGTCGGCGGCGGCATCGCCCTCGGCTTCGATCTCGGCTCCGAGCCGAAACGCCGCGAGGCCCTGGAGCGCGCCCGCGACCGCGGCGGCGTGATCGTGACCGACCGCATCATCCTGGTCGAGGAGACCAGCCACCGCTTCAGCGTGCTCCTCTTCCGCCCGGTCTACGAGCGCGGCGCCGCCCCGGCGACCCCGGAGGAACGCCGGGCCGCCCTCGCCGGTTTCGTGCTCGGCGTGTTCCGGATCGGCGACCTGGTCGAAGAGGCGCTCGCCCATCTGGAGCCCCAGGGCGTCGAGGTCACGCTCTTCGACGCCTCCGCGAACGCAGCCGACCGCTACCTCTACCACTCAGGGAAACGCCTGGGGCGGGTGCCCGGACCCTTCCTGCCCGACGGCGTGACGGCAGGCCCGGAACGGCTCGAGTTCGCCGCGACGCTGGAGATGGGCGGGCACGATTGGCGGACCGTGGTGACCCCCGCGCCCGAATTCGGCGCCGAGGTGCGCCACACCCTCTCCTGGGGCCTGCTCGCCGGGCTTCTGCTCTCCACCGCCGCGCTGTTCGCCCACCTGGTCGGCGAATTGCGGCGCAGCGAGCGCATCGAGCGCCAGGTCTCGGAACGCACCGCGGAAATCCGCCAGGTGAACGCATCGCTGGAGCAGGCGATCGGGGAGCGGGCACGCGCCGAGGACCGGCTGCGCGTCGCCCATGACGCGCTCGAGGTCCGGGTCGCCGAGCGCACCGCCGAGCTCACGCGCACCAACGAGCTCCTGCGGCTGGAGATCGAGGAGCGCCGACGCCTGGAAGAGCGGCTCGTCCAGTCCCAGAAAATGGAGAGCATCGGGCGGCTCGCCGGGGGCGTGGCCCACGAGTTCAACAACCTCTTGACCGCGGTGCTCGGCTATGCCGACCTGGCGGCCGACGAGCTCCACGACGGCGACCCGATCAAGTCCTACCTGGTCTACATCCGGCAGGGCGCGGAGCGCGGCGCCGCCCTGACCCAGCAGCTCCTCGCCTTCGCGCGCAAGCAGTTGACGCAACCCAAGCGCGTCGACCCGAACGCCGTGATGATCCGCATGGAGGGCCTGCTGCGCCACCTGCTCGCGGAGAACATCGAGCTGGTCACGGCGTGGGGTCCCGGAATCTGGCCGGTTCAGGTGGATCCCGGACAATTCGAACAGGTCGTGCTCAACCTCGTGATGAATGCTCGCGACGCGATGCCGGGCGGCGGGCGGCTGACCCTGGAGACGGCCAACGTCACCCTGGGCGACGGCCAGGAGGTGGGGAAGCAGGAGGAGGTCGTGCCCGGGCCCTACGTCATGCTGGCGGTCGGCGATTCCGGGGTCGGGATGAGCCCTGAGGTGATCGGCAAGCTGTTCGAGCCCTTCTTCACCACCAAGGGGCCGGACCGCGGCACCGGGCTCGGCCTGGCGACCTGCTACGGCATTCTGCGCCAGAACCGCGGCTATATCGCGGTGACCAGCGAGGCCGGGAAGGGGAGCGTGTTCCGCGCCTACCTGCCGCGCCTGGAGGAGAGCGCGCCGGAGGGGCCGGGCGCGCGGGGGGCGGCGGCGGGGGCGGTTCCGGCGGGGTCCGCGGCCGGGCGCGGAACCGAGACCCTGTTGCTCGTGGAAGATGCGGCGTTGGTGCGTGCGATGGCCGCGGCGGGGTTGCGGAAGCACGGGTATCGCGTGCTGGAGGCGGCGGGAGGCGAGGAGGCCTTGCGCGTGGCGGAGGCGCACGGCGACGGCATCGATCTGCTGGTGACCGATGTCGTGATGCAGCGCATGGGGGGGCGGGAGCTGGCCGATCGTATGGTGCGCCAGCGTCCGGGATTGCGGGTGCTCTACATGTCGGGCTACACGCGCGAGTCGATCGGCGCGCCCGGGCTGCCGGCCGGGGGCATCCGGCTGCTCCAGAAGCCCTTCGAGGTGCAGCACCTGGTGTGCAAGGTCCGCGAGGTGCTCGACGAGCGGCCGGGGTAGGGGCGGGGGGGGAGGGCCCGGGGGGCCGGGGGGCGGGGGCGAGACCCTACTTCCCCAGCACCTTCCCGATCATGTCCACGCCCGCGAGGAAGTTGAGGCCGAGGAAACGCACGCCGCCGTGGATCAGCAGCATCAGGACGCCGACCCCGACCGCGAGTCCGGCGAGCTGCGAGACCAGGCCCGGCCCGTGCAGCTTCGGCTCCTTGTAGCCATCCTTGAAGTTCTGGTTCTTCTTCTGGCACTCCGGGCTGCAGAACTTGCCGTTGGGCGCGGTGACCAGGCACTTGCCGCAGACCGGCTTGTGGCACTGGTGGCACTGGCCGACGGCGGCGACGTCGCGGTGGTTGAGACAGTATTTTTCCTGCATCGTCCGTACTCCGTAGGGTAACCTCTGGATGCCCCACCGGGGCGCGGCGCCCGGTGGGGCGGGGCGGGGCGGGTCAGCGGCAGCCGCTCAGGATGCCGCCGCGAATTGTACGCTGTGAAGCGGCGCGTGAGAAGAGAAACGAAGGGCGGGAAGGCGTTTCGTTTCGGGACGGCGGCGGCGGGGGGCGTTACGGGGCGGAACGCCGGCGCGGGGGTGGTGAGTCGGCGCGAGTCGGCGTCGCGGGGGAGTGGGCGGCGCGGGCGCCAGGCACGGCGCGGGTTACCGGGCGCAGCCCCGGCAGACCGGCGCCACCGGTACGGTTCTTGCGATTCGTAGCTGTTCAGTTGAACCTGCTGAATCATGATGGTTCGACGCCGGATGCCGGCCGTTGGGGCAGGCGCCGGAGCGCGAGATGGCAAGAACCGGAGGAGGAGACGATGCGCGGGACGACGTGGATGGGTGTGGGTGGAGCGCTGGCCGCCTGGGCCCTGGGGTACGCGGCCTACGGGACCGAGGCGGGCGGCGCG
>JACRIP010000221.1 GCA_016220045.1 Planctomycetota bacterium | reverse complement strand
GGCCGCTCCGCGTCGCGGCCTGCGGCGCGCCCCGGCCCATCGGGGCGCGGAGCGGCCTCCTCCTCGTTCCCGTCGTCGTCTCTGTGACTCTGTGCCTCTGTGGTTCCGTTGTCGTTTCGCCACCTCGGACAGGCGCTCGCAGGCTCATCTCAGCACTCCTCGCGCCTTCAGCCCGCGCGCCAGGGTCTCCAACAACTCCGCCGGTTCCCCGGCCAGGCCGCGGAGCGCGGCGTCGCCCGCGCCGTAGCGCGCCGCGTCGCAGGCGTCGATCACCCGGGCGACCCGCGCCACCACGTCCGCCGGCGCGCCGAGCGCCGCCATCTGTTCCCGCACCTCCGTGGCGGTCAGGCCGGCCTCGGGTAGGTTACGGATATCCGCGACGAGCCCGCAGAAGGCCGCGCGCGTCTGCTCCGCGCCGTCCGCGGTGGCTCCGGCGGCGGCGGCGGCGCGCAGGCGGCCACGCGCGCGGTCGAGCGCGCCCCGGCGGCGCAGCAGCGCGGGATCGCCCCGCAGGCGACGCGTCCGCGCCGTGAGGAGCGCCGCCACGACGTAGACGGCCGCCATGCCGCCCAGCGCGCCCAGCCATGCCGCCGGCCGCACCCGCTCGTCGCGCACCAGGGAGGGGTCCGTCAGATTCGCGAAGATCCCCTCCGTGCGCTGCTCCAGGGCCTGCGCCGCCGCGCCGGTCTGCGCTCGGCTGGTGACCACGTCGCTCCCCGCCATGCGGTCGGCCTCCGCGATCTCCAGCTCCAGCGGCGCCGTCGCGAGCTCGACGTAGCGTTCCTGCTCGACGTCGAAGGTCGCCAGCGGGATCGACGGGAAGGGCGCGGTCCCCGCCGCCATCGGGCGGATGCTGTATGTGAAGACGCGGGCGTCGCCCTTGGTCTCCTGCGTGGCCTCGTAGAGGCGGAAGCGCCCGGCGACTTCGGGCAGGCGTTTCAGGTCGGGCGGGGCGGCGGCGTCGAGCGTGCCCGAGCCGCGGAGCGTCAGCGTCAGCGTCAGCGGATCGCCGACCTTGGCCTTGCGCGGCGCGAGGTCGGCCCGGAACTCGAAGCGGCCGATCGCGCCGGTGAACGATTCGGGGCGGCCCTCCTCCGGTACCGGCTTGACGGTGACCGTGAGTTTCGGGGCGACGGCGAAGAGTTCTTCGCCCGCGAGGCGGCCGGAGCGGGCCTCGATGCCGGTTGCGAACGTCCCCTTGAGCGTCGCGGGGCCGAAGGCGAAGCGGCCGGGCCGAGTCGACAGGAACCGGCGGGCGAACGCGTATTCCCAGTACCCGGCCGTCTGCCCGCCCGCGGTCGTGCGCTGGATGCGCCGGGCCTTGGGGAGATAGACCGAGGGGCCGCCGCCGAAGAGGGAAAAGACCTGATTCGTCGAGATGCCGTTGATGCTGAAGCCCGCCTCGCCCGGGCTCTCGAGCGGCGAGAGCCACTCGGCGGCGTCGGTGACGGCGGTGAGTCCGTCGGGCAAGCTCTCGACCCAGGGGAAGCTGAGGGCGGGCGGCGTCTGCTGGACCCCGACGGGGCTCTTGTCCGCGTGCGGGGCGGGAAGGTCCTTGATCAGGACCGTGAGGGTCACGGTGAAGGGCTGGAGCGGGTACACGGCGGCCCGATCGGCGGCGATTTCGAGCCGGGCGATCTCCTGCTCGCGCGGCGCGACGACGCGGAGGGAGAGGGCGGGTCCGGCGATCGCCTGGCCCCCGATGACGGCCTGCGGCGCGGGCAGGCGCATGTCGCCGGCGGAGTGCGGAGTCAGGCGATAGATGTAGGCGCGGCCGAGCCGGGAGTCTTCGGAAACGCGGCCGTTGACGATCCGGACGGAGCGGGAATTGAGCGAGCGTTCGCCCCGGGCCTCGACGTCGAACTCGGTGAAGGCCGAGAGATCGGGCGGCGAGGGCGTTTCGGTGTTCTCGACGGTGACGGTGTAGGCTACGGACTCGCCGGCGAAGATCTGGTCGCGCTCCAGGCGGGCGGTAACGCGCGGCGGCCCGTCCGCGGCGGCTGCGGGCGGGGAGAGGAGGCCGAGCGCGAGGAGCGCCGCCAGCAGGGAGAGCCAGCGTGCCGGGCTGAACCTGCGGGCAGGGAACGGAACCACAGAGGCACAGCGCGGCAGCGCCCCAGCCGAGGGGAGCCCTGGGTAGCGCGAATTGCGGATTGTCGATTTCGGATTGTAGATTGCCGAAGGTCGATTGTCGATTCCCGGGGCGGGCCCTCCCACCGAGAAGCCCAATCCCACAGACCCGGCGGCGCGGCCGAGGACGCCCGCGCTCCCAGGGGGCGCTTGGGGAATCGACAATCGACAATCGACATTCGACATTCGGCAATCCGCAATCTGCGATCTACAATCTACAATCTACAATCCGGCGCCATCGAGGACTCCGTTCGGCTGCGGCACGCCGCCTTGCCGCTACCAGTCCTTCTCGACGGGCTGCGCCTGCAGGATCGCCGCCTGCAGTTGCTTCTCCTGTTCCTGATGCTGCCGCTCCCGCTCCTGCGCCTTGCGCAACAGCGCTTCCGCCTGCTCCTTCGAGGCGTCCCGCGGCGGCTTCGGCGGTTGCTGTCCGCCCTCCGGCGGCTTCTCCGGCTGCTTCTCCGAGCCGGGCGGCTGTTCCTTCTCCTGCTGGGCCTCCTTCCCCTCCTTCCCGTCTTTGCCGTCCTCCTGCTTGGGCAGCAAGTCGGCGATCGCCTTCCAGAGCGCGAGCGCGCTCTCCTCCTTCGGCAATGCCGCCGCCGCCTGCTTCGCCTTCAGAAACTCCGCGGCGGCCAGGGAATCGGCCCGGAGCTGCGGCGCGACCTCGAGCGCCTTCGCGCACGCGGCCTGGAGCGCTTCCTTCTGCTTCTTCATCGTCTCCGGATCGCTGCCCGCCGGGGCAGGCCCCGGTCCCGGCGCAGGGGATGGGGCGGGAGCGGGCGGCGGATCGGGCATCGACTCCGCGAGCTTCTGCCCCTCCTTCGCCTTGAAGGGCAACGCCTCCGACCAGCGCACGAGCCGGTCCTGGTCCTCCCTGATGTCGGCCAGCTCTACAGGAAGCGCCGGATCTTTGGCCGCAGCCGCCGGCGCCGTCCGGTCGACGGCGCCCTGCTGCGTCTCGACGCCGCGCTGCACGAGCTGCGGAAAGGGCACGACCGCGAGGAATAGCCGGTCCAGCCGCTCGATCGCGAGCGTCTGCGGCGCGTCCGCGGCGCCGGGCGACTGGGCCGCGAGCCGCTCGGCCGCCGCCAGCATCGCCTTCCCGGCCTCGTCCGCCCAGCCCAGCAGCAGTTGCTTCGCCTGCTCCAGCTTCTCCGCGTCCGGTCCCGGACCGGCCGGCCCCCCGCCGCCGCCGCCCGCCGCCCCCGCCGCGCCGGTCAGCGCCTGCTCCACCTTCTGCTTCAGCGGGTCGATCTCC
Organism: Planctomycetota bacterium; assembly: GCA_016220045.1. GTDB lineage: Bacteria > Planctomycetota > MHYJ01 > WSZJ01 > JACPWG01 > JACRIP01. The sequence goes on along the minus strand of JACRIP010000221.1, from coordinate 3,342 downwards.
TCCGCCAACTCCCGCTCCGCCTTCTCGATCACGCCCACCGCCTCCCGCCGCTTCGGCGAATCGGCAGCCGGCGCCGCGGCCCGCGTCGCGCCGCGCAGTTCCACCTGGCGCGCGCGGAGCATCTCCAGAAACGCCAGCAGGTCCAGCTCTTCGCGCCGCTTCTGCCGGTCCCGCTCGGCCCAGAGCGCGCTCATGTGCTTCGTCCACAGCCGGAGCAATTCCAGGTTGTGCCGCGCGTCGGCGACCAGCGCCCCGTCCGCCCCCTCCGCCTCCCCGCCGAGCCGCAGGCAGTCCCGGTAGTGTCCGACGGCGTTCGCGATCGCGTCGAGCGCCGCGGTGCGCTTCTCCGCCGGCGCCTCCTCCGGGTGTTCCCCGAGGGCGGCCCGCGCCTTCGCCGCCGCCAGTGCGCCCAGGTTGAAGGTCGCCCGCAGGGCCAGTTCGGGATCGTGCGCGCGCGCCGCCGTGCGGAAGAGTTCCAGCGCCGGGTCGGTCTCCCCCTTCGCCGCATGCGCGCATCCGCGGTCGAACGCGATCCGCGGCTCGTTCGGCAGGGCGGCGTCCGCCTCCGCAAAGGCTTTCCCCGCGCCGTCGAAGTCCCCCTGAGCGAAGCGCGCCACGCCCTCCCGCACCTTGGCGGGGGCGTCCGGCGCGGCGTCCTGCGCGCGCGCCGCCGCCGCCGGCAGGAGCCAGACCGCCGCGCAAAGCCAGGCCCCGGCGGTCCACGTCGTTGCGCGTCTCATGCCTGCCGCTCCCGGGCATGGGTGGGGATGAGGAATTCCACGACCAGGAAACAGAGCCCCAGGCCGACGAAGAGCTGGAACTGCTCGCGGAAGCGCTTCCGCTTCTCTTCGGAGATCTCGCCGCGCGCCAGCCCGCTGAGGTGTTCGTCGTAGATCGCGCCCAGGTCGTACGCCCGGGTCTGCGCCGGAATGTAGGCGCCGCCGGTCGTCAGCGCGATCTCCTTCAGCAGCTTCTCGTCCATCTTCGACCAGACCTCCTGGTCCTGGTAGGTCAGGAAGTGCGGCGAGCCGGACTTGCCCGCGACCGGGATGCGCGCGCCTTCCCCGGGATCGCCGAGGCCGACGGTGAAGATGCGGAGTCCGCGTTCCGCCGCCTGTTTGGCGGCTTCCTGGGGAAAGGAGTCCTGGTCCTCGCCGTCGGTGATCAGGACGAGCACCTGCTCGCGGCCCGGCTGCGGCTCCAGGGCCTCCATGGCCTTGCGGATCGCGTCGCCGATCAGGCTGCCGCCGCGCGGCGCGCTCGTCGGGTCCACGGTGTCGAGCGCCATGCGGTAAAAACCCTGGTCGGTGGTGAGCGGCACTACGACCACGGGCTTGCCGGCGAACGCGATCAGGCCGACGCGGTCCCCGGTCAGCCGGGTGAGCAGGTCGCGGATGTCGGCCTTCGCCCGTTCCAGCCGATTGGGCGCGACGTCGCCGGCGAGCATCGAGCGGGAGACGTCGAGCAGCACGTAGAGATCGACGCCGCGCCGGGAGACCTTCTCGAAGTAGACGCCGAAGCGCGGGCGGGCGCCGGCGACGATGAGGCAGGCGCAGCCGAGCAGCAAGGCGCCGGCCTTGAGGGCCGCGCGCCCCGGGAGCGGACGCGGCAGGAGCCGCTCCAGCATCGTCGCGTCCGCGAACCGCTCGGCGGCCGCGCGGCGGCGACGCGCCGCCTGGTAGAGCAGATACCCCATGCCCGGCAGCAGCCAGAGCAGGAAGAGGACGTTCGGGTATTCCCAGTACATCGGCACGGTCCGCGTCAGGGGAGGGCCAGGAAGCGGGTGGTCGCCAGCGCCAGCTCGGCCAGGAGGAGCGCGAGTCCCGAAAAGAGCGCGACCGGGAACAGCTCCCGGTACTCGGTGTAGAGCCGGCCCTCGGAGGGCGTCCGCTCCAGCCGGTCGATTTCCGCGTAGATGCGCTCCAGGGCGTCGGTGTCCTGCGCGTTGAAATACGTTCCGCCGGTCTTTTCCGCAAGCATCTTCATCGTGCTCTCGTCGACGTGGACTTCCTGCTGCACCAGCACGCGGCGGCCGAAGGGATCGGTCGCCGGGAAGGGCACCACGCCCGAGCTGCCGACGAGGATGGTGTAGACCTTGATGCCGAAGGCGTGCGCGGCCTCGGCGGCCTCCGCCGGCTGGACCACGCCCGCGTTGCTTTCGCCGTCGGAGAGCAGGATGACGATCTTGCTCTTGCTCGCGACGCCCTTCAGGCGTTCGAGGGCCACGGCGACCGCGTCGCCGATGGCCGTGGCCTGTTCCTCCTCCAGCAGGCGGGCGTTGAGCACCCGGCCGCGGGCGTCGGCGATCGGCGAGGGGATCTTCACCGTATCGAGAATCGCGAGCAGGGCGCCGTGGTCGAGCGTGAGCGGGCACTTGCTGTCGGCGAAGCCGCCGAAGGCCACGAGGCCGATCAGGTCGTCGGGCCGGCCGGGCAGGCGCTTCACCAGACCGGTCGCGGACCCGGCCACGAAGTCGCGGAATACGCGCTTGACGACCTCGAGCCGGTCGGCCCGTTTGCCGGCGAGCTCGAAGTCGAGGGCCTGCATGGAGCCGGAGCGGTCGATGCACATCTCGATCGCGATGCCCTCGGTGCGCAGGCGGAAGTCCGCGCGTCCTTCCTGGGGGCGGGCGAGCGCGAGCACCAGGAGGGCAAGGCCGGCGTGGCGGACCCAGGGCAGTGCGCGCCGCACCCGCAGCGCTGGGGTATCAGGTAGATCCCGCAGGAGCGACGCACTCGAGTAGAGCACGGCGCGGCGCCGGTCGCGCGCGACCGCCCAGCGCGCCGCCGCGAGGAGCGGGAGGAGCAGGAGCAGCCAGAGCGGATCGGCGAAGCGGAAGGAGCTCATGGCCGCGCCTCCGCCGGATTCGGCGCCGCGGCCGCGGGGGCGGGGGCGGGGGAGGGGGCGGGGGAGGGGGCGGGGGCGGCGCCCGTAGCCACCGCCGCGAGTCCGACGCAGAGGCGGGCGCGGCGCAAGCTTTCCGCGACGTCGCCCGGGACGGGGCGGAGGGCGGCGAATTTGACCAGGTCGGCGGACTCCAGGAAGCGCTGGAGACGCTCCCGCTCGTCGGCCGCGAAGGCCTCGTGGCGGCCGATTTCGCGCAGGAATTCCTCGGTGGTCTGCTCCGGGGCGCGGACGCCGCGGGTGCGTTCGATGTAGCGGCGGACGATGGCGGTCAGTTCCACGTAGAACCCGGTCAGGTCGAGGGCGGCGGGGCCGCGGGCGAGCAGCGCGTCGAGTTCGCGTAGGGCGCGCTCGGAGGGCGAGAGCGGGCGCGCGGTCAGGGCGTGCGCGCGCCGCCGCCGCGCCCACGCGACCGCGGCCCCGGCGGCGAGCAGCGTC
>JACRIP010000220.1 GCA_016220045.1 Planctomycetota bacterium | reverse complement strand
GTGGAAGGTGCGGAGTTCCTGCTGGCCGTGCGGAATCGCGGGCACTGGGGCGAGGTGTGTTTCCTGGAGAAGGGGCCGCCGGCACAGCCCTGACCGTTCGCGGGCGGGGAGGGGGCGGCGGCCGGGGCGAGCACCCCGGCCAGGGCGGGCACTCCACCCGATGGCGTTCTCAAACTCGTGGCACGTGGCTCTCATGGAGGCTGGGACGCGACACGTTCCGCGCCTCAGCAGGCGGTGCGACTCGATCAACGGCGACGCGGAACGGCCTCGGCCTCGTTTCCGTCGTCGTCTCTGTGCCTCTGTGTCTCTGTGGTTCCGTCCGTCTCCCGTCTTTCCCCCGGCCTCTCCCTCTCTCCCCCTCTCCGCCTCTCCTCCGCCCTACCTCCCCCCGCTGCCCTCCCCCCTGCGCCTCCCGATCTCCGCGCGCACCCGCGCCGCGCCCGCGCCGTCCCCCGCCGCCTCCAGCGCCTCCGCGAGCGGCCCCGCCGCCGTCGCGAACAGCCCCGGATCGAGGTCGAGCGCGCGCGCCAGATCCGCCGCCGCCGCCGCGGACACCGCCGCCCCGCCGGCACTCAGTCGGGCAATTCCCTGATACGCGAGCCCGCCCGCGTGCGCGGGCTCCAGCGCCACCAGGCGCGCGAGCGGCGGCAGCGCGTCCACCGGCCGGCCGCCATCGACCAGCGCCGCCCCGCGATTGAAAAGCGCGGGCGCGAAGTCCGGCCGGCACTCGAGCGCGCGGCCCGCGCAGTCCGCGGCGGCCGCGAAACGCCCTGCCGCCCGTTCGAGCAGCGCCAGCGCGTTCCACGCCCGCGCCGACCCCGGCGCTTCGCGGCAGGCCAGTTCCAGGTCCGCCCGCCCCCCGGCCGCATCGCCGTTCTCCAGGCGCGCCAGCCCGCGCTGCATGCGCAGGTCCGGCGTCGGCGCCACCTCGAAGGCGCGTTCGAGCGCCGCCAGCGCACCCGCGCGGTCCCCGAGCGCCGCCCGCGCCTCGCCCTCGAGTACGTGTGCCTGCACCATTCCCGGGCTGAGCCGGCCGGCGGTGCGGAACTCCTCGACCGCCGCCGCGAGCTCCGCCCCCTCCGCCGCCCCCTCCCCCTCCGCTCCGTTCGCCCGCCGAATCAGTCCGGCCTCGTAGTGGGCGAAGCCCAGCCCGATGTGCCCGGCGGGATCGCCGGGTTGGACGGCGAGCACGTCGCGCCAGAAGCTCTCCGCGTCCCACCACACGCGCACGCGCAGGTTGGCGCCGACGATGCCGGCGAAGAGCAGGGCCGGCAGGAGCGCCGCGGCACCGCCCCGCGCCCACGCGGACGCCCCCGGCCGCGCGCCGCGCCGCACGCACGCCATCACGCCCGCGCCGAGCGCCCAGCAGGCGCCGACCGAGGGCAGGTAGAGCAGCCGTTCGGCCTTGATCGTCCCGATCGGCAGCAGCAGATTCGCGACCGGTGCGAGCGCGAGCCCGAACCAGGCCGCGCCCGCGGCGAGCGCCGGGAAGCTCCGGCGGTACGCGAAGACCGCCGCCGCGCCGAGCGCCAGGGCCGCCGCCGCCGCCCAGCCCACGGGGTCCACGGCCGCCGCGCGCAGGAGATCGGGTCGGGAATTCACCGCATACGAACCGGACAGTCCGAGCGGGAGGACGAGCATCCGCAGGTAATCGAGAAGGACCGGACCCATGACCGGCAGGCGGGCGAAGGGGGGGATCCCGGAGCGCACCAGGACCGCGTCGCCGACGCCCAGCCCGCCGACCACGGCCCGCCGTGCGAGCAGGTAGGCGGCGAGCGCCAGAAGCTGGCCGCCGAGCACCCAGGCGAGCCGGCGCGCGACGCGCCGCGGCTCCAGCAGCGCGGCGGACGCTCCCGGCGCGTCCGGCGGGCGGCAGCAGACGACGAGGACCGCGAGCGCCGGGGTCACGACCGCCGCCTCCTTGCACAGCAGGCCGAGGGCGTAGCACGCGGCGGCGACGACCGCCCAGGCGGCCACCCCCGTCCGGCCCGTCGCGGCGCAGGCCCGCTCGCAGGCCAGGAGCGCAAGCAAGGTGAACGCTGTAGCCATCAAGTCGGCGCGGCCGACCAGACCCGCCACCGCCTCGACGTGCACCGGGTGGACGGCGAAGAGCAACGCGGCCGCCGCGGCGATGCGGTCATCGCCGGATACCCGGCGCAGGAGCGCGAAGACCGCGAGTGCGGCGAGGGCATGCCAGGCGAGGTTCATCGCGTGATAGCCGACGGAGTCGTGGCCGAGCCATGCGCGATCGAGCGCGAAGCTCGCCATCAGGAGCGGGCGGTAGAGGCCGGTGCCGTGTTCCGGGGTGGGGTAGGGGGTGCGGAAGAGGCGCGGGAGGGTGGCGAGATCGGCGAGGAGGGAGTTTTCGCGGACCGCGGGGACGTCGTCCCAGATGAAGTCGCACTCGCCGCATTCGCGGTAGGCGAGGAGGCAGGCGACGACGACGCAGAGACCGAGGAGTGCCGGGCGGGCCGCGCGCGGCGCCGCCGGCGGCCCGTCTGCGCCCGCCGGATCGGTGAGAAGGCTCATGGCGCTACAGATAGCGCCCGTCCTGCCGGGCGGGCAAGGGAATTCTGGCCTGGTTCGATTCGTGGTAACAGTCCCCGCCCGCTCAGGGGGAGCAAAACGGGGACGTGACCTGAATTCCCGAAACGGCATACGCCCAGCGGAAGAGGCGGCGGGAATTCAGGATCGTGTCCCCGTTTTGCGGATTGAACCAGGCCGGAATTCTCTTGTGGCGCGCGTCGCGCGCGGCCTAGAATCCGCGCCGCATGACGAATCCGGGCTCCGCCCTGCCGCCCCGGCCCCGCGCCCACGCCCGGGCAGCCGCCCGCGCCGGCGGCCGACGCGGGGCGCGGGCCGGCACCAGGAAAACACCGCATAGGAGCGCACTCCGCCATGACGGACTCCCCTCCGATCTCCCGCTGCGGCTGGGCGGGAGCCGATCCGCTCTACGTCGCGTACCACGACACTGAGTGGGGCGTGCCGGTGCGCGACGATCGCCGGCTGTTCGAGTTCCTGCTCCTCGAGGGCGCGCAGGCGGGGCTGTCGTGGATCACGATCCTGCGCAAGCGCGAGCACTACCGCGCGGCCTTCGACGGTTTCGATCCGGAGAAGGTCGCGCGCTACGGCGCGGCGCGCATCGGGCGCTTACTGGAGAACTCCGGCATCGTGCGCAACCGGCTGAAGGTCGGGTCGGCGGTAAAAAACGCGCGCGCCTTCCTGGCGGTGGCGGAGGAGTACGGCTCCTTCGCGCGCTACCAGTGGAGCTTCGTGCCGGGCGGGCGGCCGCTGGTGAACGCGCGGCGCACGCTGGCGGAGCTGCCGGCGCGAACGGCCGAATCGGACGCCTGGAGCAAGGACCTGAAGCGGCGCGGGTTCTCGTTCGTCGGCTCGACGATCGTGTACGCGCACATGCAGGCGGTGGGAATGGTGAACGACCACTTGGTGGGGTGTTTCCGGTATGGGGAGGCGGGAGGGCCGCGGTCGCGCCGCGGCTGACGGGCGAGGGCGGATCTGGGCGGCGAGGAGGGAGGGAATCAGGCCGCCTCCCGAGAACTGCGATCTGCCGCCGGCCTTGTTTTCGAGGCCCCCCCCCCCCCCACACGCTATGATGGAAGCGCCCGGATGGGCGATAACTCGCGTACGTCGAGCATGGAAGCACCACTGCTTGCAACCCCGCGGAGGTACGCATGCCTCCCGACACGACATCGGTTTTTGACCTCAGCCCTGCTGAAAAACTTCAGCTCGTGGAGGATCTCTGGGACGATCTGGCGGCGACCCCGGAAGCCATTCCGATCCACGAATGGCAGAAGCAGGAACTCGCGCGGCGGAAGGCGAACTTGGCGAAGAATCCCGCGGCTACGATCTCATGGGAGGCGGTCAAGCGCAGCCTGCGGCGCTGGCGGCGCTCCGCCACCCGGTAGGTGCCGGCGTGGGCCGCTCCACACCTCCCCCGCCCGCAGGGGTCACTTCTTGATCCGCCTTCTACGGCCGGTCACGGCCGGTGAGGGATCGCTCCCATCGCGCACCTCCCGGTCGGCGCGATCGTCGTGCGCGCACAGGGGCGCCGCCGGCCCCGGGCCCACGCCAGGTCGGTGCAGGAACGGCTGCTCACCGCGACCGCTTGTCGCAACCCACCCTGCCTGCTAAGATTCCCATGATCGCCGACCTTGGCAAGCCTTCGCCTTCGCTTCCCCGGACGCAGCCTGCGACTCATCAGCGCATTTCGCTCCTCGATGTCGGCCAGTTCCGCGACGTATATCTTGTTCCCGCAATGACTTCCGGATACTTTAGAATAACGATTCCGGAGCCCGCGCAGAGCCGTGCTCGTCGCCACGCTGCGCGGCGCGGGCAAGCCGACCCGCCTGATCGAATCGATCCAGCGCGCGAGACCCGATCCGGTGCTACTGGTGGCCGAGCAAGGCGCGAGCGTGCACCTGTCGCTGGCGCACAAGCGCCATTCCTCGGGCGCAATCGGCCAGGTGGTGGTCGAGGAACTGCGCGTCACGGTCCTCTTCCGCGACAGCGCCTGCGCCGACGACGTGGCCAAGACCGATCTCACGGCCATCCTGCAGCAGCACGGGCTGGAGAAGGTCCGCAGCTTGTAACCGAGGAGCCGCTCATGCCGGAACCACCCGCCCCGCCGTCTTCCGCAGCGCCCGCATCACCCCCTCCGCCCCCCACCGGCGAGATGGTCCTCTACCAGACCGAGGACGGACGGACGCGCGTCGAGTGCCGCTTCGCCGACCAGACGATGTGGCTCTCCCAAGCCCTGATCGCGGACCTGTTCCAGGTCTCTACTCCGACCGTAAATGAGCACCTGCGAAACATTTACGCCGAGATGGAGCAGTCTCCGCAGGCAACTATTCGGAATTTCCGAATAGTTCGCCGCGAGGGTACCCGTGAGGTCGCCCGCGACATCGAACATTACAACCTCGACGCCATCCTCGCGGTCGGCTACCGCGTGCGCTCCGAGCGCGGCGTGCAGTTCCGCCGCTGGGCCACCGAGCGGCTGCGCGAGTACCTGGTGAAGGGCTTCACCTTGGACGACCAGCGGCTCAAGAACCCGCCGGTCGAGGGCTCCGGGGTGCCGGACCACTTCGACGAGCTGCTCGAACGGATCCGGGACATTCGGGCGAGCGAGAAGCGCATGTACCTGCGCGTGCGGGAGATCTTCGCGCTGGCCGGCGACTACGACCCGAAGAACCGGCACACCACAGAGTTCTTCCAGACGATCCAGAACAGACTCCACTTCGCGGCCACGGGCAAGACCGCGCCCGAGCTGATCGCCGGCCGCGCCGACCACACGCAGCCGAACATGGGCCTGACCTCGTGGCACGGCGACGCCGTGCGCAAGGCGGACGTCACCATCGCCAAGAACTACCTCAACCAGACGGAGATCCAGGAGCTCAACCGGATCGTGACGATGTGGCTGGACTTCGCGGAGGACCAGGCGCGGCGCCGCAAGCAAGTCTTCCTGCGGGACTGGGACGAGAAGCTGAACGACTTTCTGCGCTTCAACGAGCGGGCCGTGTTGCGGGACAAGGGACAGGTCAGCAAGGCGGACGCCGACGCGCGCGCGGAAACCGAGTACGCGGCGTTCGCCGCCAGGCGTCGGGCCTTGCTGGAAGCGGAAGGCGAGCGCGCGCGTCAGGCGTCGATCGAGGAGGCCGCCCGACAATTCCCGCCACCGAAGCCCAAGCGGGGACGCGGCAAGCCATAAAGCTGCATTTCGAATCCGACCTCGACTACCAGCGCGCCGCCGTCGAGGCCGTGTGCGACCTGTTCCGCGGCCAGGAGATCTGCCGCACGGAGTTCACCGTCGCGCCGAGCGGCGCCGGCCGCGACCAGCTCCCGCTCGCCTTTGCCCAGAACGAACTGGGGATCGGCAACCGCTTGCGCCTCCTCGACGACGAACTGCTCGCCAACCTGGCCGACGTCCAGTTGCGCAACGGACTCCGGCCTGCCACCGCCCTCGCTTCCGGCGACTTCACCGTCGAAATGGAAACCGGCACCGGCAAGACCTACGTCTACCTGCGCACCGTCTTCGAGCTGAATCGGCGCTACGGCTTCACCAAGTTCGTCATCGTCGTGCCCTCGGTGGCGATCAAGGAGGGGGTGTACAAGACGCTGGAGATCACCGAAGATCACTTCCTCGCCCTCTATGCCGGCGCGCCCTTCGAGTATTTCCTGTATGACTCGGGAAAGCTGGGACAGGTGCGGAACTTCGCCACCAGCCCCCACATCCAGATCATGGTCGTGACGGTCGGCGCGATCAACAAGAAGGAGGTCAATAACCTCTACAAGGGCAGTGAGAAGACCAACGACGAGCGGCCGATCGACCTGATCGCCGCCACGCGGCCGGTGCTGATCGTGGACGAACCGCAGAGCGTTGACGGCGGCCTGGAAGGGCGGGGCAAGGAGGCGCTGGGCGCGATGAATCCGTTGTGCACCCTGCGCTATTCCGCGACCCACGCGGACAAGCACCACATGGTCTACCGCCTCGATGCCGTGGACGCCTACGAGCGCAAGCTGGTCAAGCAGATCGAGGTCGCCTCGTTGGAGGTGGAGGGCGGGCACAACCAGGGGTACGTCAAGCTCCTCGACGTGAGCAACAAGAGTGGCGCGCCGACGGCGCGCGTCGAACTCGACGTGCAGGGCGCGACCGGCGTGCGGCGCGAGCCGACCACGGTGCGTCCCGGCGACGACCTGCAGCAAATCACGCAGCGCGCCGTCTATGCCGATTGCCGCGTGCAGGCGATCGGCTGCAAGGCGGGAGCGGAGTTCCTGGAACTGAGCCGGCGCGAGCGGCCGCTCCGGCTCGGCGAGTCCTGCGGCGACGTCGATCACGACGCGCTGAAGCGATTGATGATCCGCCGGACCATCGAGGAGCACCTCGACAAGGAGCTGCGCCTGCGCCCGCAGGGAATCAAGGTCCTCAGTCTTTTTTTCGTGGATCGGGTCGAGCACTACCGGCGCTACGCCGCCGACGGCAGCGCGATCAAGGGCGCGTACGCCGCGATGTTCGAGGAGGAGTACGCGCGGGCCGCCGCCCAGCCGAAGTACCACACGCTTTTCCAAGACGTGGACTTCCGCGGGACGGCGGCGGAGGTGCACGACGGCTACTTCTCGATCGACCGGGAGGGGGGCTGGACCGACACCGCGGAGAACAACCAGTCGAATCGCGAGAGCGCCGCCCGCGCCTACAACCTGATCATGAAGGACAAGGAGAAGCTCCTCGGGTTCGAGACCAAGCTGAAGTTCATCTTCTCGCATTCGGCGTTGCGCGAGGGCTGGGACAACCCGAACGCCTTCCAGATCTGCGCGCTGCGCGACATGGGCAGCGAGACGCAGCGGCGCCAGACGATCGGGCGCGGCCTGCGCCTGCGCGTGAACCAGCAGGGGCAGCGGCTGCGTGGGTCGGACATCAACACGCTGACCGTCGTGGCCGGCGAGGGCTACCAGCAGTTCGCGGAGAACCTCCAGAAGGAGATCGAGGCCGACACGGGGATTCGCTTTGGGATCGTCGAGAAACACCAGTTCGCGGCCCTCCTGGTGGTCGACGAGGCCGGGCGGAAGTCGCCGCTCGGGGTGGAGTCCTCAGAGGGGATCTGGACCCACCTGAGGGGGGCTGGCTACGTCGATGCGAAGGGTCGGGTGCAGGACGCGCTGCGCAAGGCGCTCAGCGACTGCACGCTGGAATTGCCCGTGGAGTTCGCCCCACGCCTGCGGCAGGTCACGGAGCTGCTGCGCAAGCTCGCGGGCAAGCTGGAGATCAAGAACGCGGACGAGCGGCGGACCGTGAGGACGCGGGAGGCGCGCCTGAAGAGCGAGGAGTTCCGGGCGCTGTGGGACCGGATCAAGCACCAGACGACCTATCGCGTGCGCTTCGATCCGGACCGGCTGGCGACGGACTGCGCGCGGGCGATTGCGGAGGGGCCGCCGATCCCCCGGACGCGCGTGCGGGTGCGCAAGGCGGACTTGGCGATCGGTCGAGGCGGCGTAGCGGCGGAGGAGACGACGGTCAGCGCGCCGATCGCCCTGGAGGAGACCAACCTCGAGCTGCCGGACGTGCTCACGGACCTACAGGACAAGACGCAGCTCACGCGGCGCACGCTCGTGCGCATCCTCACCGAGTGCGGTCGGCTCCCGGACTTCGTGGCGAACCCCCAGGCCTTCATCGAGCTGGCGTCGGAGGCGATCTGCCGCACCAAGCGCATGGCGCTGGTGGACGGCATCAAGTACCAGCGGCTCGGGGAGCAAGACTACTATGCGCAGGAGCTGTTCGAGTCGGAGGAGTTGACGGGCTACCTCAAGAACATGGTAGCGGCCGGCAAGTCGGTTCACGAGCAGGTGGTCTACGACGCCTCCGGCGTGGAGCGCACGTTCGCCGAGGATCTGGAGCGCAACGAGGCGGTGAAGGTCTACGCCAAGCTGCCCGGGTGGTTCAAGGTGCCGACGCCGTTAGGGACGTACAATCCGGACTGGGCGGTGCTGATCGAGACGGCGGAGGGAGAGCGGCTCTACTTCGTGGTGGAGACGAAGAGCAGCCTGTTTGCGGAGGATCTGCGCGGTGTAGAGGGCGGGAAGATCCGCTGCGCGAAGGAGCACTTCAAGGCGCTATCGGTGCGGGACAAGCCGGCGCGGTATCGGGTGGCCAGGACGGTGGATGATTTGATGGCGTAGCGGACGTAGCCCACGGGGAGAAGCGATGCCGAGCGGAGCGACCCAGGAGCGCGCAGGATGGTGCCGAACCTCCGGCCACACCCCTACGCCCGCCCCATCCCCGTCGACCCGAACCCGCCCGCGCCCCGTCCCGACGGCGGCAGCTCCCCCGGATTGGTAGAGACGGCGGTAATAGTCGGGCGCCGGCGGCGCCTCCGCGAGCTTGCCGCCGCAGCGATGGCGCAGGCACGCCGCGTCGGCGAGCCGCGCGCGAGCCGAGAATCGTCGGGCTGTTGAAGCCTGCGCACGCGGGACAGTTTCGCGTGCCGATCACCACCCCGGGCTTCCCGTCCTTCCCCTCTTTCCGGCGCGTGCAGTCCGGCGCCCAGACCGGAATCGGCGCAGGCGTGTCCGCGGGGCACTGGGCACTGGGCCGCGGCGGATCTGGGCGGCGAGAACCGAGGGAATCATGGCCGCCTCCCGAGCTCTTCGATGTGCCGCGAGCCTTGTTTCGGAGGCCCCCCCCACGCTATGATGTAAGCGCCCTGATCGGGCGAGAACTCGCCCACGTCGAGCATGGAAGCACAACTGCTTGCGAACCCGTGGAGGTACGCATGGCTCCCGACACGACCTCGATCTTTGACCTGAGCCCTGCCGAGAAACTTCAGCTCGTGGAGGATCTCTGGGACGATCTGGCGGCGACTCCGGAAGCCATTCCGATCCACGAATGGCAGAAGGAGGAACTCGCGCGGCGCAAGGCCAACCTGTTGAAAAACCCCGCCGCGACCATCGCCTGGGAGGAAGTGAAACGCAGGGTAAGAAACCGACATGGCCGTTGAAGTCGTCCTCGCCCTGGAAGCCGAGTTGGATCTCGCCGAGGCGTACGCGTGGTACGAGGCCCGGCGTCCGGGCCTCGGCGATGAGTTTCTCGGATGCGTAGAAGCCGGGATCGAAGCCATCCGGCGTACCCCCCTTCTGTACCCCGTGGTCCACGAGAGCTAGCGGCGGGCGATCGTACGTCGATTTCCCTACGCTCTGTTTTATGAGGTCGTCGGTGAAACGGCCACTGTATTCTGCGTGTTCCACCTCGCCCGGGATGGGGCAAAGTGGCGCCAGAGATTGCCCTGAACCCGCATGAGCACCAACGCAAAACGAGCGGCACTTCGCCTGATCCGGGGCCTACCGGCCGATGCCAGCCTGGAGGACATTCAGTACCTCCTCTACCTTGGCCAGCGCGTCGAACGCGGCCTGGGCGAGCTCCGCGACGGCAAGACGGTCACCCAGGAACAGGTCGAGCGCAGCCTGCGGCGCTGGCGACGCTCCAAAGCGCGGTAGATCTCTCAGCATAGGGGATCGCGAACGCCACGGTCAGCGGCCCTTCGGTGCGTGCGAGGTCACCGGTGTCGGAGTCTGGTGGCCTTCGTCCGCCGCATCCGGCCGCGCGGGCCGAATGGGCACCCCCCACACCCTTACGCCCCGCCCATCCCCGTCGACCCGAACCCGCCCGCGCCGCGCCCCGACGGCGGCAGCTCCCGCGCCTCCTCCCACCGGATGCCCGCCACCGGCGCCACCACCAACTGGGCGATCTTCATGCCGCGCTGCACGACGAACGGCTCCCGCCCCAGGTTCGCCAGGATCACCCCCACCTCGCCGCGGTAGTCGGCGTCGATCGTGCCCGGCGAATTGAGCACCATCAACCCGTGCTTGAGCGCGAGGCCGGAGCGCGAGCGCACCTGCGCCTCGAACCCGGCCGGGAGCGCGAGCCGCAGCCCGGTGGGGACCAGGGCGCGGTCGCCCGCGGCGAGCGTGACGTCGGCGGACACGGCGGCCATCAGGTCAACGCCCGAGCTGAGCGCGGTCGCCGCTGTAGGCAGTGGCAGATCGGCCCCGTGCGGCAACCGCTCGACCAGGACGCGCGCCGTCTCCATCGCCGACTCCCTACACGCGATCTCGATGCAGGTGGGGGAACATGCGCCGGTGCCGGGCGATGTGCTTCTCGGCCAGTCGCAGGAATTCCTCCTGACCCGCGGAATCTCGAATCCCCCCCTCGGCCAGCGCGTCCCGCACAACCTGTTCGCTCCGGCAGTCGTCGGGCAGCAACGCGAGATTCCAGAAGAGCATGCCAAGGGCCACTGCCTTCTCGTGCAGCTCCGGCGAACTGCCGGCCTCGTCAACGATCGGCTGGATGAACTCGCCCATCGCGGCGCCGAGGCTGCCGCCGCCGCTACCGAACGGCGCGTGGTCTCCGATTTCCGGCGGGAAGCCACCCTCGGCGAGCGCCATGCGCCCGAACGACGTGCGGCCGCGACGCCGCTCCACCGGCGCCCCGACCGGCACAAACCCCACCCCCGGCACAAACTCCTCCGGCGCGGGAAGCCTCCCCTCCGCCTCGTCCTTCGGACGGCAGCACTTCTTGTACTTCTTCCCCGACCCGCAGGGACACGGCGCGTTGCGCGCGATGTTCGCCGCCTGCGTCGCCTGCGCCGCACGCGCCGCCGGCTCCGCGCTGCCGACCTTCATCCCCGCCCCCTCCAGGCGGGCAAACGCCGCGCTACCGCGATCCCGCACCGCCTCCTTCATCATCCGGTAGTGCCGCTCCAGGCGGGCGCAGTAGTCCGGATCGGAAGCGAGCACATGGGAAACCAGGGCGAGCAGGTCTTTCGCCAGCGCGCTCTGGGCATTGAGCGGGTCCAGAAACGGCCCGCGGTCCGGCGCGCCCTTGTCGAAGGCCCAGCTCACCGTCGCGACGTGCGCCTTGTCGGAGTCGCGGATGACGTTGATCATCAGCCGCCGACAATCGCACTCCGGATCCGCACAATAGACTTCGACGAAAGCGAACGTCTCCCCGCCCAGTCGGGGATGGGAATACGGCGTTACGACGCGCGTCTCGTTGGGCGCCACCTCGGGATACGCGACGTAGAACGGGACCATCGTGGGCGCGAAGATGTCGTCGGTAAGCCCCTGGCTTCGGCTCATTCCCGCATCTCCGGAAAAGGCCCGGGGGCGCAGCCGGGACCGCGAGGCCCCGACCGCACCCCCGTGCGCTGTGGCGGATCTCAGGTAGTCGCCGGGGCGAACGTCGGTCGGCGCCGCGGGGGCGCCTCACGAGGCGCCCCTACGGCCGGGCCGCTCCCGGCCACTGGCCACCGTCCACCGTCCACCGACCACCGGCCCTACGAGCACTCGCTGTAGCCGCACTCGTAGCAGGTCGGACCGTGGCAGCCGTTGCGGTACGCGATGTTCGGCGAATAGCACTTCGGGCAGTGCAGGCTGCGCGCCCGATTGTCCCGCTCCTCGTCCGCCGCCGCCGCCGCCACGCCGCCGGTCGAGACGCCGTTCAGCGCACCCGACTCCGCCGCCGTCTGCGGCAGCTTCCCCTGCTGCTTCAGGAAGCGCGTCAGCGCGATCGACACCGCGTGCGGGATCGACTCCACCCGCTGCGGCCCGAACCCGTACGGCCGGTCGCTCTTCACCGCGTTCAAGTGCTTGCGCACCTCCGCCACGTCGCCGCCGAGCTCCAGGTACTTCGAGATCATGATCCCCAGCACGCTCGTCAGCCCCGCGATCTCGGTCCCGATCGGCGTCGTGTTGGTGAAGATCCGCACCGCGTCGCCTTCGTCGTGCACCACGTGGATGTGCACCGGACCGTAGCCGGTCTCGAACTTGTAGTAGACGCTGGTCAGGCCCTCGGTCAGGTCGCGCGTCTTGCTCGTCGGCTTCAGGTTCAGCACCTGCGTGGTCTTGCAGCCGTCGCGGTATACGGTGATCCCCTTGCAGCCGAGGTCCCAGGAGAGCTGGTAGATGCGCTTGATGTCCGCCACCGTCGCGCTGTTCGGCAGGTTGATGGTCTTCGAGACGCCGTTGTCCGTGTGCTTCTGGAAGGCCGCCTGCTGGCGCACGTGGAACTCCACCTCGACGTCGTGCGCGGTCGCGAAGATCCGCTGGATCTCCTCGGGGATTTCCTTGATCCCGCGCGCCGAGGTGTGGTTGTGCTCGATCTTCTTCCACAGCGACTCGGGCGTCAGCCCGAAGAAGTCGTGCTGCTCGGCGACCTTCTTGAAGAGCGGGTTGATCTCGTGGAAGGTGTCCTTCTCGGCCGGGGTTTCGCCGCGCTTGATCGCGTCGAGCGCCTTGGCGTTGTAGCGGGTGTAGGAGATCGCGAAGAAGGGCTCGATGCCGCCGCCCTGCAGGCCCGAGGCGATCGCGATCGTGCCGGTCGGGGCGATCGTCGTGCGCGCGCAGTGGCGCGGCCGGCCCTTGGCCCAGGCCTTGTGATGGATCGACTTCTCGTCGTAGATCGAGTCCTTCCAGTTCGGGAACGGCCCGCGCGTCCGCGCCAGCTCTTCGCTCGCCTCCATGGCGCGCTCGTTGATGAAGTGCATCACCTCCTCGGCCTTGAGGATGGCGGCCTCGGAGTCATACGGGACTTCCAGGAGCGCGAGCATCTCGGCCCAGCCCATCACGCCGAGGCCGATGCGTCGGTTGCCCTTGGCGATCTTCTCGATCTCCGGCAGCGGATAGTTGTTGACGTCGATCACGTCGTCGAGGAAGCGGATGGTGGTCGCGGTGACGTCGCCGAGCGCCTTCCAGTCGACTTCGCCGTTCTTGACGAAGCGCGAGAGGTTGAGGGAGCCGAGGTTGCACGGCTCGTAGGGCAAAAGCGGTTGTTCACCGCAAGGATTTGTCGCCTCGATCTGCCCGAGCTGCGGCGTCGGGTTGGAGAGGCTGTTGTTGATGCGGTCGAGGAAGATCACCCCCGGATCGCCGGAGCGCCACGCGTTCTCCGCGATCTGCTCGAAGACCGCGCGGGCGCGCACGCGCTTGGCGGTCTCGCGGGTGCGCGGGTTGATCAGGTCGTACTCGCCGTCTTCCGCGACGAGCTGCATGAACTTGGCGTCGACGCCGACCGAGATGTTGAAATTGTCGAGGCGGCCTTCGGTGGTCTTGGCGCCGATGAACTCGAGGACGTCGGGGTGCCAGTAGGGGAGAATCCCCATATTGGCGCCGCGCCGCGTGCCGCCCTGCTTGATCTCCTCGGTGGTGTGATTGATGATCAGGAAGGGGGAGATCGCGCCCGAGGCCACGCCCTTGGTGGACTTCACGGCGTCGCCCTTGGGCCGGACGCGGCAGCCGGAGAAGCCGGTGCCGCCGCCGCTCTTGTGGATCAGCATGGTGTGCTTGACCAGGTCGCCCCAGGCGTCGATCGAGTCCTCGATCGGCAGGACGTAGCAGGCCGAAAGCTGCTGCAGTTCGCGGCCGGCGTTCATCAACGTCGGGGAGTTGGGCAGGAAGTCGAAGCGGGAGAGCAGGGCGTAATACTTCCAGGTCCACTCCTCCACCACGGCGCGGCCGCGCGCATTCTCTTCGGCGAGGCGGTAGAGGTTGGTGATGAACTGGCGATGATTCTTGTCCTGTTCGTCGGTGCTCTTGAAGCCTTCGTGCAGGTGCATGACTTCGGTGGTCTCGCCGCCGCCGAGATCGGCGAGGTGGCGGACGCAGCGGACGTTCTTGAAGATCTCGTCGCGGGCGATGGCGGGGTCGTAGAGGAGCTCGGCGAGGGCGATGTTGCGGGCGACGCCGTAGAGCCATTCCTCGACCGAGGCGGTGTCGCGCAGGTATTTGTCGGTGATGACCTTGCGCTGATTCTCGGTGAGCGGGATCTTGCCCAGGCGCTGCCTGTCCATGGCGGGAACGCGCTCGCGACGGGAGGTGTCGGAGGAGGGGGTCTTCTCGAGGACGGCGGATCTCATGGTCACACGCCAACTCCCAAATGTCAATGGTCCGATAAAACTCGCACGGAACCCGGAGGCGTCGGCGGCGGCGGGACGCGCGGCCGGTTCCGGAAACATCGGGTGAATCCCCTAAACCCCGGGGCGGGGGGCCGGCCGAGAGCGGCACGGCAGCCGGCGCCGCGCGGCGGCGGCGAAACGCTCCCGCCGACCCGGCGAACGCAGCGGCCGGGTCAACGGCCCTCCACAGGTCCCCTCCCTGTCCGTGGTGTCCCTCCCCCTTTGCTCTACCATCCCTGGGGGTCGATGCGCGGCACTTTACCGGACCCGTCGCCGCCTGTCAATCGCGGATCCGCCCGCCCGGGGGGTGGCCGAAGAGGCGCGATTTCGCGCCCTTCGCGGGCGAATGTCGGATGCGTGCGCGGCCCTCGCGCCCGCCCCCGCTGCCCGCCGACCCTTGAGGCGCCTTGCGCGCGCGCGCGCCAAAAAAAACTTCAGAATTTTTTTTTCGGGTCGGGCAGCCCGTCGGCCAGCATCCGCAAAGCGCTGGCGGCGAGGACGCGCATCCCGGGCTCGAGCGCGGCGTCATTGAAATCGAAGCGGGTGGTGTGGAGGGTCGGCTCGTGGTCGATCGGTCCGCGGGCGACGCCGAGGCGGAACATGCAGCCGGGGACGCGTTCGAGGTAGTAGGCGAAGTCTTCGCCGCCCATCGAGGGCTCGTCGAGCACGCTGACGCGCTCGGGGCCGACGGTCGCGACGGCGGCGGCGCGCACGAGCTCGGTGGCGGCGTCGTGATTGACCGTCGGCGGGTAGCCGGGCGTGACCACGACCTCGGCGCGGCCGCGGTGGGCCGTCGCCACTCCTTCGGCGATGCGCCGGATCGACGCCAGCGCCGCCTGCCGCGTCGGCTCGCGCAACGAGCGCAGCGTGCCCTCCAGGCGGGCGCGGTTGGGAATGATGTTGACCGCCGTCCCGCCCGCGATCTTGCCTACGGTAATAACCGCAGAATCGGCCGGTCCGACCTCGCGGCTGACGATGGACTGGAGGGCGTCGACGATGCGGCAGGCGATGAGGATGGGGTCGACGCAGCGGTGGGGGTAGGCGGCGTGGCCGCCCTGGCCGATGACGTCGACGGCGAAGGTATCGGTGCCGGCCATCATCGGGCCGTAGCGGACGCCGATCGAGCCGGCGGGCAGGAAGGGCCAGGAGTGGAGGGCGAAGATGGCGTCGACGGGCGGGTCGGCGAGGACGCCGGCCTCGCACATGCGCAGGCCGCCGTGGCCGCCCTCTTCGGCGGGCTGGAAGAGGAATTTGACGGTGCCGGCGAAGCGGTCGCGCAGGGCGGCGAGGAGGCGGGCGACGCCGACGAGGGTGGCGGTGTGGCCGTCGTGGCCGCAGG
Organism: Planctomycetota bacterium; assembly: GCA_016220045.1. Lineage (GTDB taxonomy): Bacteria > Planctomycetota > MHYJ01 > WSZJ01 > JACPWG01 > JACRIP01. The sequence goes on along the minus strand of JACRIP010000220.1, from coordinate 4,802 downwards.
CGTGCATGGCGCCGGGGCGGGTGGAGGCGTAAGGGAGGCCGGTCTCTTCGGTGATGGGGAGGGCGTCGAGGTCGGCACGGAGGGCGACGCAGCGACCGCCGGGGCGCGCGCCGTGGAGCACGCCGAGGAGGCCGGTCTGGGCCAGGCCGCGGCGCACCTCCAGGCCGGCGGCCGCGAGCTGGCGGGCGACGGCCTCGCCGGTGCGCTCCTCCTGGTAGCGGATCTCGGGGTGGGCGTGGAGGTCGCGGCGCAGCGCGGTGATTTCGGGCGCCAGGCTCGCGGCGAGCGCGGCCAGGGCGGGCCCGGCAAGCGGGTCCGCGGCGGCGGCGGCATTGAGCGGCTCAGTCATCATGGACCTCCGGTGGCAACTCGATTGGGTGATTGAGTGATCGGGCGATTGGGTGATTACGACGCCCGGCACGATCTTCTCTCGGCCTTTCAATCACCCAATCACCCAACTCGGGCGCTGCTTGAAACCCAACGAGCCGGGGATCGGGGGCCAGGGTGAGGGCTGGAGCCTTGTCCGCGGGTTCAACAGACCCAAACGCCCAAACGCAAAACGCCCAAACGTCGCCGGCCAGGGTCAGTTCCCCGACGGGAACAGGATCCGCCGGCAGGAAGCTGTCCAGTAGCTATCCCCTCGCCGCCCGGCCTTGGCTTGACGCGCCGCGGTCCTTCCGGGTATGCTGTGCCCCATGGATTTACGCAAGATCACGGCGCAGGGCACGTCGCTCTTCGACGTCTTCTACCGCACCGGCCGCAAGCGGCGGACGCTCGACGAGATCCTGGTCGAGGTGCGCGACCGGTTTGCCTGCCTGCCGGGGGGCGCGGTCACCGAGCTCGCGCAGCTCTGCCGGGTCGCGCCCGACGAAGTGCGCATGCGCGCGTATGCGGCGCGCGTGCCGATCGTGGACGGCGCGGGCGCGCTGTCGCCGCGGACCTGCGTGATCACCGTCTGTCGCGGGGCCTCCTGCCATCGGGCCGACGGGCGGCGCATCCTCGATACGGCCAAGGAGGTTCTCGGGTGTTCGCCGGGTGACTCCACGAAGGACGGCCGGTTTCGGCTCGAGTGCGCGGAGTGCCTCGACGTGTGCGAAGAGGGACCGGCCCTGGCGGTGAACCGCGAGGTGCACACCCGGCTCACCCCGAAGGACGTGCGGCGCCTGCTCGGCTGACATTGTCGTCTTCGACGTCCAGCCCGTCAATGTTGTGTCGCATCGGCGCGGAGAGGAGCGGACCATGTCCGAACCGTCCACCCCGAAGGAGCGCATCCTGGATTCATTGCGCCGCAGCAAGAATCCCCGCACCTACGCCGATCTCGCGAAGAGCCTGGAGATGGCGCAGGACGAGGTGGAGCATCTGGTGCTCGAGCTCGGGCGCGAGGGCAAGCTGCGCATTCACGAGCCCTCGGCGCGCGCGCGCGCGGTGAAGATCGAGATCTTCAAGGAGCGGATCACGTCGCGGATGCTGGCGCCCCGTCCTCCGGCCGCGGGCGGCGCACCGGGCGGCGGGGGCGCGGCCGGCGGCGGCGCGGCGGCACCGCTCTCCGGTGAAGACCTGGAGCGCCGGATCGTCCACCTGGAGACCGACCGGGCCGCGGTGCGCGCGGAAGTGGCGGAGCTGCGGCGCCGGGCCGGCGCGGGCGGCGGGGGCGTGGGCGCGGTCGCCGCCGGCCCGATCGAGTCCCGCCCGGAGCTGGCGTTCGCGGGCTTTCGCGCGAAGTGCGGCGCGACCTATGACGAGCTGGCGGCGGAAGGGCGGCTCGTGCGGGTGGCGATCCCCGCGCTGCGCCGGGCGCTGGCGGATCGGTACTCCGCCGCCGAGTTCGACCGCTATCTGCTGGAGATGGAGCGCGCGGGCGAGTTCGAGCTTGTCGCCGCGGCGCCCGGGGTTCCGGACGCGGACCGCACGGGCGGCATCGACCACCCGCAGCGGGGGCTGCTGCTCACGGCACAGCGGCGGTCGCGGTGACGGCGCCGACGCCCGCACGCATCCCGCCCACGCCCGCCGCGCCCGCAGCGTCCCCCTCCCGCACCGCAGCGGCGGAGGACCGGGGTGGGGGCACGCCCGCACCACCCACCGCTCCCGCACCCGCACCGTCCCCCTCCCCCGCCGCACCTGTCGCCCGAAGCGCGCAGCGCGAAGGGGGAGCGGGGGAGGGCCGGGGAGAGGGCTTGCCCGCGCTGCCCTCGCCTCCCGCGGCCCCATCTCCCTCGCCCTCCTCGCCCCCCCCCCTCCGGCGCTCACCCTATCTCCCCGCCTTCCTGCGCCGCTGGTTCGACGCCCTCGCCGTCTTCCACCCCACGCGCTACCCGGACGGCTGCTGGAACACCCAGGAGCTCGCGCTGCCGGTCGAGGAGGCGAATTTCGCCTCCCGCGACGGCACCCGCCTGCACGGCTGGCATGTCCGCGCGCCCGCCGCGCCCTGGACGCTGCTCTGGTGCCACGGCAACACCGGCAACATCGGCTACCGTTTCGAGCATCTGCAGCTTCTCTGCCGGCGCGGCTGGGACGTCTTCCTCTTCGACTATCGCGGCTACGGCAAGTCCGCGGGGCGGCCGAGCGACGAGGGCCTCTACGCCGACGCCGAGGCCGCCTTCGACTGGCTGGTCGCCGAAAAAAAGATTCCGGCGGAGCGGATCCTGATCTTCGGTCAATCGCTGGGCGGGGCGGTGGCGGTGGAGCTGGCGCTGCGCCGCAAGGCGCTCGGGTTGGTGCTGGAGGCGACCCTGACGTCGCTGGTCGACGTCGCGCGGCACGCCACGCCTGGGCTGCCGACCGGGATCTTCCTGGCGGGCCGCTTCGAGTCGATCTCCAAGATTGCGCGCATCGGCCACCCACTGCTCGTGCTGCACGGCACGGACGACGAGATCATTCCCTTCGCGCTGGGCCGGCGGCTGTTCGAGGCGGCGGTCGAGCCCAAGTGGTTCCATGCGATTCAGGGCGCGACGCACAAGGACACCTGCCTGGTGGGCGGCGAGGACTACTATCACCGGATCGAGGAGTTCGCGGTCGAGGCGGAGCGGCGACGGCAAGCCCGCGGCGGTGCCGACGGCGGCAGCCGGGCGTGAAGCGGTAGCGCGATCGGGTCCAGGCGGGGAACCGGACAGGAGTCCTGACGATGTCGCAGTTCGCGGTCGGCCTGGCTTTGGCACTGCTTACCGCTGCGGTGCTGCGCGAGGTACGCGACGGGAAGATCCCGAATGCGCTGACGCTTCCGGGTGCGCTGCTCGGCGTGGGCCTCGGGTGGTACGAGGGAGCGCTGGAAGCACATGTGTTCAGGCTTGCGATCGGCCTGGGCATGGGGCTCGTCGTCTACCGACTGGACGCGGTCGGCGCCGGCTGCGCAAAGCTGTTGGCGTCTGTCGGCGCGGTGTTGGGGCCGCGCCGGGCGCTACTCATCGGCCTCGCGTTCTGGCTCTGGATCGCCCTTGCCTGGGCGGTCGCCTGGCTTGTCGCTCGGCGAAGGCTACCCCGCGCGCAACCCAGGGAGATCGCTGTCGCTGAGAACCAGCCCACTTGGCAGATGCCAACTTCGCCTGCAATTGCCGTGGGTACTCTGATGGTGATGGGGGTGGACCTCTGGCTCAAGTCGAGGCCGGCTCACTGAGCCACCGGACGTAGAGGATCCGCTGTGGATGGGCGCTCCGAAGGAGGCAGCAATGAGCGAACGGATCACGTGCCGGCTCTACCGTGGGCCTGACGCGGCACGTTTTCGACAGGTCTTCTCCGACGTCGTGACCGAAAACGGGGGCGCCGTCGAATGGAGCAACGCTGCGGCGGAGGGCGACGAGCGGATCCTGGTCAGTCACCGTGCAGACGTGCATCTGGTTCTGACCGCGTACACGGGACTCGACTACCTGCTCTGCCTGCGCGTCGGCCAGGTTCTTGCCTGCCCGTGGCTGGAGTCGCGCATTCAGGAAGGTGCCCTATGGGATTACTCCCTGTATCACGGCGCAGGACACCTGCACTCGTTCAGCACGCTGCCGGAGTACTGGGACGAGGGGTCCGAGTATGATGCGAAGCAGCGCGGCGATGCCGCCGAACTGTCCCGGGTTTGGGGCGTCCCGGAGACGCGCATCCAGGCGTTCCTGAGGCCGTGGGAGTTCGTGCGCGCAGGTGCGGATACGCTCAACGTGGTCACGAGGGGAAAGGCATATCCAGAGGACGCATCGGGGTATGGCTGCATCTGGCAAATGCTGGACTTTCTCCGCGCCTTGGGCGCAGAATGGCCGGAGCCGCCTGCGGGGTTCGTCCACCGGCTGCGCTGGCCTCGGGAGAGTGCACTGCTCGCTGCCGTTGGGCCCGGTTCGTAGGGACGCCGGTCTGCCGTCGCGCCCGCCAGTCCACCCTGCGCGATGGGCTCCCAGAACCCGATCGCCTGGCTCGCCCCGCGGCGGCTCACCGCGGCGTCAGCGCACGAGGAAGCCGCGCCGGCGCTCGCCCGCGAGCAGTTGGTCTATTGCATGGACATCGTGGATCAGGGCTGCGGCTGCATGGACGAACTGGCCGCGGGCTTGCTGGCTGCGCAGCGAGTCCTGGTTTTCCTGGTGGGACTGAGCCCTACCCGATCGGAAGCCTACCCCGGGATGCACCGGATGGTACCCTGCTGGGAGCCTGCTGCCGCGATGGGACTGGACGTATACGTGGGGACGCTCACACGCTACTATACCGGCGACTGGAAGACGATCATCCAGCAGGTCGGCGAGCGGAGCGGCATGACCGTCGAGGTCATTCGTGCCCACGCGCCGCCGGACGCAGTCCGAGATCCCGCTGCCGTGCGCCGCGCCGTGCTGGCGTGG
>JACRIP010000211.1 GCA_016220045.1 Planctomycetota bacterium | reverse complement strand
GGGGCGGCCCCCTGTGCCCGCCCCGGTGTGGCCCGGCGTGCGGTGCGGGCTCAGCACGTGGCCTGCAGCCTGCGCCTCGCCGCCGACACGCACACGCGCCATCGGGTCGCCCGGCCCGAACTTGTTCCCCCGATACAGGGAGGGTTTGGGAGCGGGGGAGGGTGCGTAGAGGCCGCGCAACCCCTCCGCCGGGCCAGTTGCCCCTGCAGCCGGGGCTAGCCGGGGCTAGCCGGGGTGGCCGCCGGGCTCGGAGGTGTTCCTCCCCGCCCGCTCATACCTGCGTGGGAGGGCCAATCGCCGGCCGCCTTTCCTTGAATCATACCACCCTCTTCGGTAGGATCTTGCGGGGGGGAGGAGTTCAGCAGCGTCGCGGTGCATCACGTGCAAGGGAGGGCGGGCAGCATGCCGCCAGGCACACCCGATTCGCTCTTCGCGAGCATCGCGATCCGCAACGGCGTCCTGACCGAGACGCAGGTTCGGGCGTTGACCGCAGAACTGTCGCGACCCAGAGAAACCGGCCAACCCTGTACGTTAGCAGACCTGTGCCGGCAGCGAAATCTCCTTTCGGAGCAGCAAGTTCATCTCATTCATCTGGCGCATGAGTTCCTCGCCATTCGCAGCGAAGATCGCCGGCTGGCCGCAATGGCGACGCAGGCCGGCTACATCAGTCAAGCCCAGGCCGGCCTCACCATGGAAGGGCAGGCGCAGGAGTACCAGACTGAGCGCCGACTTCCGCGACGAGTGCTCGATGTCCTCCAGCAACAGGGCCTTCTCCTACCCTCGCAGGCGGCCTCCCTCCGCGCCGCTCTTGCCCTGCTCGATGGACCCGCGGCGACTTCGGGAGCTGAGCTCGACGTCTCCCACTCGGAAGTCTCGAGCATGGCCGAGTCGGCGATACTCCAGGCGCCCGACTCGGACGTTTCCCGACCTCCGCAGATCCAACCGGCGGCGCCGAGTGCTTTCAGCGTCGCTCCTGCGACCGCCCTCAACGCGATGGTTGCCCAATCGCCGGCCGGGGCTTCCCCGCCCCCGGCCCAGGAAGCGATTGCCACCAGCATGGCGCCCCGCGTCGCTCCCCCCGTGCCGCTCCACACCGCCCCACCCTCCGGCACGGACACGGTGGCGATCCTCCCAGGCGCCCTACCGGGGAGTCATCAGCGCTCGCGGCGCCTGATGTACGTTTACCGGCCCAACCGGCACATCCGCCTCCCCTCCACCACTCCTCGGCGCACGGGGAAGGTGACATGCCCTCACTGCTGGGCGGTGTTCCCCGTCGAGGACACGCTGTTCATCGCGCGGCACCAGGACCTGGTCGGTGACGCCGTCCTGGGACCGGGCGAACGCCAGCGCTTTCTCCCCTCACGCCTTACGCCGCGCGGCAACGCGCTCGACGCCGAAGGTCTGGAGTGCCCGGATCGCACCTGCCCGACCTGCCACTTGCGCCTGCCGCGCTGCCTGTACGAGCGCGATTCCTTCTTTGTCTCGATCGTCGGCGCCCCCGGGAGCGGAAAGTCCTACCTGCTGACCGCGCTGACCTGGGAGTTGCGTCGGCTGCTGCCGAAGGAGTACAACTTCGTCCTGGCCGACGCCGATCCGGAAACCAATCAGTGGCTCAATGCGTATGAGGAGACTCTGTTCCTCAGTGGTACACCGGATCGGCCAGTCTACCTGAAAAAGACCGAACTGCAGGGAGAGCTCTACCAGCAGGTCGTCCTCAATGGAATGCCGGTCCTCCTGCCACGACCCGCGATCCTGACCCTGCGGCCCCAGGAGCGCCACCTGCGGTATCCGGAGTGCGGGGAGGGCCTTGCGCGCAACGTCGTCCTCTACGACAACGCCGGCGAACACTTCCAGCCAGGTCGCGACACCCCGGGGGAACCCGGCACCCAGCACCTGGTTCGCTCGCAGGCGATCTTTCTCGTGCTGGACCCGTTGCTGGATCCTCGGTTCGCGACTCGCTGCCGCGCCGCGACGGGGCCGACAGGTGCGGCGCCGCTGCGCGCCCAACGCCAGGATCTGCTGCTCGCCGAGCTGGCGAACCGCATCCTTCGCTATCGCGGCTCCGGCGCGGCAGGCAAGGTCACCCTCCCGCTGATCGTCGTCTTGACCAAGTTCGACGCCTGGCGGCACCTGCTGGGTTGGCAGCCCCCCGAGATGCCCACCCGCTGGTCGGACAGCCGCAACGTGTCCGCGGTCGACCTGGATACCATCGTGACCGTGTCCCTGGCGGCCCGCGACCTGTTGCTTGCCACCTGTCCGGAGATCGTATCCCAGGCGGAAGCGTTTTCGCAGCACGTGATCTACATCCCCGTGAGCGCCCTCGGGCATGCGCCGGCGGCCAGCCCCGACGGGATGTATCAGGTGAAACCCGCAGACATCCGGGCTTGGTGGGTCACCGTACCGTTCCTCTACCTGCTCAGTCAGATCGGCTTTGTGCCCGTCCTCGACCGCCCGGCGCGGGCTGATGACCCACCTACGGCCCGCACCCAGGTCGAAGGGGACCAGATCCACGTGGAGGTTCCTGGTAGTGCAGTACACTACCTGATACCGGCCTCCCACGCAGGTCATGTCGTCCGCTGCCCCAAGACCGGCTCCCGCTTCCGTATTCCCAGCGTCGACGTGGCGGAAGCGCGCTAGCGCCCCGGAAACCGGATCGAGCTCGAATCGTGCGAGCGCGACTCTCCGACGCCCAGCCAGAGGACTGCGCATGGCCCTCGAACTCGTCTACACCTCGTCGCCACGGGGACTGCGTCCGGGGACCAGCGGCTACTGCACGGTGGCCTGCACGCGGGGGATGCCGGCCAACTACATCGAGCTGTTGGAGTCGCTGAGCGGATACAAGGCGGTGTTCCCCGCCGGCCACCCGCAAGCGCACCTGAATCCGGTCTCCTTCAGCCACCTCCGGATGGTCGTGGGCGGCAAGGGACTGAGCATCGTGTCTCGCGTCGGCTTCTGTGGGGCCGATTACACCGGTCGGACCAACAAGATCGCCCATCACGCCATCGTGGAGGCGGGCGAGCAATCGCCTGCCGGGCCGGCCTGGCTGCTCGCCCAGCCCGAGGCGCTGCGCGCGGACTGGCGGGGGGAGCCCAGCGTTTACGAACGCCCCATGGGGCTGCCGATGGGGGATGAGGCGCCGGACATCGCGCGAAAATGGCAGGAGATCACCGGTGACGCGGGCTGGGCCGGTCACCTGGCCGCGATGGTCGACGCTCCGACGACCACCCCGCTCCTGCTTATCTTCGAGCCGGGCATGGATGTGCTGGCGCTGGTGCGAGAGGTAGTCGCCATCCTGCCGAGCTCGTTGCGCTGGCAGGCGACCTTCAGCACCTACGTCAACACGCTGCCCCCGAATGCCACCTGCCTGTGGCGCTTCCATATGGGGGATGCTCCGGCGCTGGCCGATGCGCGGCGGAATCGCTCTGCCCAGATTCTCGATCTCCGGGATGGCCGGCGACTGGGAAGCGTGGCAGACACCTCGCCCTACATCGAGGCCGCACGCACCGGGCGCGCCGTCGAGCCCCGGAGGGCGGCCTCGCGTGCGGTGGCGCTCGGCCCGCTGCCCGGGGCACTCGCTGCCGCGCCGTTCGGCGCTGGTACGGGTCGGACGCAAGAGCCGTCTGCAGCCGAGAGTCCGCTGACGCTGCGCCCCCTCCCGCCGGCCGACGCACCGCCGGTGGCGCCGCTGGCGCCGACGGGGCCGGCCGCCTGGGCGGGCGGGGCCAACCGACTCCCCCGAGATCCGCGTAAGATCGAGGTGCTGGTGTTGCGGGCGGTCGTGGTGGCCTCGGTGGTGGCAGTCTTGGCACTCGCGCACCTGCTGGCGGAGGCGAAGCGCGAGGTGCGGGAGGCGCGCGACGTGTCCGCTCGCGCGGCCGAACCGACCGCGCCCGAGGCGCCCAACTCGAATGCGGCCACCCCTCTCGACACACCGGCAGGCCCGCCTGCCGTTTCCCTTCCCCAAGTGGGTCCTCCAGACGGGGCACAAGAAGATCAGCAGGCAACTGCTAAGCCCCCAGCCGGTGCCGCCTATCGGGGAGCGCATGAGACCGCCGGACGCGACGCAGAAGAAGCACATTCTACGCCGCCGGGGAGGACCTCAGAATCCCCCGTACTGGACACCACCTCCCAACCACATGATCGGCAAGAGGGGGAGGGGACTCGGCCAGCTCAATCCCCGGCGGATGTCCAGCCACCCCAGTCCTGCGGAGTGTTCTTGCTCTTTCTACGCTCCCAGCTTGACGAACTGCGAGGGCGGGAAACGGAGAAGGCGAGGGAGAACATTTCGCTTCCTTGCCTGCTTGTAGGGCAGCCCAGGATCAGCGTGACGCTTATCGAGGACCCCGACTTGCGTCAGACAATCTCCCCGCCCAGCGGTCCGGTCCATATCCAGATGAAGATCGCCGGCCAAGGCGACACTCAGCCAAGCGATGCCATGAAGATCACCCTCGCGCCACAGAATATGGAGTTCGAGCGATCGCGCAAGCTGGGCGCAGAGAATTGGAATCGTTTGCTCAATGGCATTGTCGAGATCGTACTTGAGGACGCGTCAACGCGCATTCGGTGCCTGACGCGGCCAGGTCAATCGAGTAATGAAATGGAGGCGAGTCTTCAGCAGCCACAACGTACGATTCGCCTTTGGGAAGGTCTATTTCAGCCGGCAGGCAATCTGAGTGCAAAGGTCTCCACGCAACCGAAGTGGCATCAGGTGGACCGTCCCGAGGTCTCCGGAGATGGACAGCTCACTTTCAATCTCCTTCCAAGACACGATTTCTCCTTGGGCGAAGTTCGTCAAGACTTTGACAGTGTGTCGGAGCAGATTTCTACTGCCGAAAGAGCATTCCGAGAAAAAGGGAGCAGCGCAGATCGAGTCGCAAGCAACAAGGAACTTCTGCGGCAAATCGGAGTCTCGCTGGACAAGCTCGGACGGAGGCTAACTACCCCTGCCTCCCCAAATCCAATGTTTAGCGGTCATAGGGCCAGAATTGACAAGTACGTCAAAGGCATCGACGAATACAACAGGGATTCTGAGGACAACGCCAAGAAGGGGGCTAACGACAAGACCAAGGCAACGCCAGAGGATTTAGAACAGAGAGCGAAAACCAAGTGTGGAAACATCGCCAATGGATTGGCTGACATATTACGGGAAGTCAAGACATCCGCCGAAAGTGCATTCTCTCCCGACACCTGTAGCATCGAAGTAAGCCACGGCGCTATCTTAGTCTGGAAAGTGGGCATCACAATCCCATCACAATAGGTTGCTCCATGTACGCCGAACGCCGCATCATCGACCGGGTTCGTGAGGTTCTCCGCCAGCAGGACCAGACGCTGACTCCGGAGATGCGCGATCTCGCTCAACAATACGCCGAGCTGCGGAGCCGCATCCGGACTCGGCTGGAAGAGTGCTCGGGTTTCCTGGCCCGGGGTCTGCGCAGCGAGGCGCGGCACGTCGCCGGTGTCTCCCCTCCGCTCTTGGAGATGGCGAGAATTCTCCAAGCGGAGGATCTCGCGGCCTGGACGGGGCTTTGTCTCGGCGGTGAGCTTCCGGAGCCTCCGGTGCTCCCCCCAGACCTCATCGCCATGATCGAGTGCGCCCTGGACGATGAGAGCGGGCCGGCCGCGCGCCTCGCCACGCTGGCACGATCGTTTCGGCGCGTAGTCCTGCTGGGTAGCACCCGGGAGAGCCTGGCCATCCTGCGGCAGATCCGAACTCTGGACGGGAAAAACCCCACCTGGACCGAGGATGTTCGCGCCTTTGAGGAGGAGCGCCTCGTCCAGGTCCCTGCGGAGTGCGCCGCCGCTCGACACGCGAATGAGGAGGCGCGCTTGACCGCACTGGCGGCGGAGCTGGCCGCTCCGGGGTGGCAGATCCGGCCGGCACCAGCCCTCGTAAAGCAGGTTGACGAAGCGCTCCGGGCGGTACGAACGATTCGCCTGTGCAAGGAAGCCGCCGAACTTTCGACGACGATCGCGACGGCACACAGCTCGATGGATTTCGCTCCGATCGAAGCGGGACTCCGCCGCTGGGCGGAGTTGGAGAAGGAGGCCGATTTCCAGCCGGACCCGAATGTCCAACGGCAAGTGGAGGATGCCCGGCTCTGGTACTCCGCCGAAGTGAGACGACGGGTCGACGAGGAAGCGTTCAACCATGCAGTCTCGAACCTTTGCCGGTCCATTCAGGAGTCGGGCCCGCTAGCCGAATTGGAGGCCTTGCTCACCCGCGCATCCTCCTTTCAGCGGGAGCTCCCCGAGGAAGTCGCCCTTGCCACGCAGCGCCGCCTCGCAACCCTCCGCCTGGCGCAGACGCGCCGCCAGCGATGGCTGGCTTTTCTGGTAGCTGCCGGGCTGCTCCTCACCGTCGCCGGCATCGGATTCATCGGGCGGGAGAGGATTCGCGATCGAGAGTACCGATCCCTGCTGGTCCAGCTCGATGCCGCCATCCAGGAACGCCGCTGGGATCTGGCGCAGCATCACCTTGACCTACTGGCACGGTCGTCCGCCGATACCGCGACCCTGGCGGTGCTCGCAGAGCGTCGCGACCGCGTTGCGACGGCCCAGCGTACCAGCCGTCAGCGGCGCGAGGGCGTGGATCAGATCCTTCAGGAACTCGCTGGGCTGGCAGCGTCGGGCTATCGCCCCTTCGAACATGCCGAATCGCTGGTCACAAAGGCGAGTACCCAGACGGAAGAGGATGACAACCGGCTCCGAATCGAGCGTTTCCGTACCGAGATCACCGCCGCGCGGGCCAAGGCTCAGCAGGAAGTCGATGAAAGCTACCTGGGACAGCTCGAACTGGCCGAGCGGGCCCTCGCCAGGCTGGAAGCGCTGGACGCTGCACGGGAGCTGGAGACCTGCCTGCGGCTCTTGGACGAGGCGACGGGGGCCTGCGCGCGAGCGCGGGCGCTGGCAGTTGGCGTGAGTCACTCGCTCGCCTCGCGCCTGGAGCCCATTCAAGAGTCCCTCGACCTGAAATCCCGCCGCCTGCAAGAGAGCCGGGATCAACTGCAGGCACGCCAGGCGGCCACGTCCGCCCTGTACTCGTCCCTGCCGGACCTATCGGCCTACGAGTCGGCGCTTCACTCATTGGAGCGGCTGGCGAATCTGCCGCCGCTGGAGCGGGATAGAGTGCATCGACTGCTTCGCCTCCTGCCTGCCAACGATGCGCTGGCCGAGGCCACCTCCTGGACCTACACCGAGGAGCGAACCTCGGAGCAAACCATCCAAAGCGCGGTCGGCAACGCTCAACGGGCGTCGTCCCCGTTTCTGGACGCGTTGAAGACCGCCGAAACGGCCATTCGAGCATGGCCGGACTCCGCGGCCGCAGTCGAGGACTTGCAGAAGTTTGCCAGCCTCGCACTCGTTTCCAATCTCCGCGTGACGACCGGGCGACCCAGCACGGAGAAGACGGCCCGATGGATTCACCTGCTGGAGGAACCGCACCGACGCTCCGCGGATTCGACCGATGCGGCCTATCAAGCCATTGCGGTGAACCCTGTAGACTTCAAGCAGGCGGCGTTGGTGTTCTATCCCCAGACGGTCCCCCCGAAAGTGGAGCTCATGCCCCACGCCAGGTACGCGCGCGAGCTACTGGAGCGCCTCGGCAAGGTACAACGCGGCGGCGTGCTCGACTTCCTCGCGCAGGAAGCGCGGACCCTTGAGCAAGTCGAGGGAGTCGATCCCGTCATCACGGTAATCTTCATGAAGAAATTCCTCGCCCTCGGTGCAAAAATTGGGGACGAAGCGCTTCGCCCATACCAGACGAGCCTGCAGGACCTGGACCGGGACGCGGATACCGATGTGCAGTGGCTCTCCGAGTCGAAGGAAGTACTAGATGCAAAGCGGGGTCTCCAGGATCCATTGCGCATCCTCAGCGGCCGACTGGGGACGATGGATACCGCGCGGCGGGCATGGGTCTTCAAGAAGGAGCTGGCCTTCCGGAGCCTGAATCGTCGCTTGCGCATTGCTGGGCAAGTCCGCATACTGGCGGGCGTCCTCCAGCCGGTATCGATCTCCCGGGATGCCGCGGAGCTCTGGCTGCTGCGCGACGTGGGTCCCGACAAGCCGTGCCGCTCCTGGATACTGGCCGACTGTCCAGATGGAACGACAACCCTCCGGGGTGACAGCATGGCGCCGATCGACGGCGAACCGCTTTGGGCACCGGCGGATGGTCGCACAACCCAGGAGGACCTCGTCGACGCGGCCCAATGCGCCGGAATGGACAGCGCGGGTATCCTGGCCTGGACCGACTGGCCCGCCGCCTGGCCCCAGAATGAACGCCGACTCAAGGACCGCTGAGGGATCTTGTGTGAATCCGCCAGTCGTACCCCCGCTCCTCTCCTGGGAACGCGAGGACATCGAGCGGCGCTTCTGCATCCCCGCCGGGAAGTTCACGGGGGTGAATTCGTTGTTCGCCTGCGCCCTCGGCGCGACGCTCTCTCTTGCCTTTTACGGCGCCCTGTTGCCCTTCCAGCACACTCCCTTTGCCAAGATGTTCATCGAGAGAAGTTGGGTGCAATATGCGACGGTCTTTCTCACCTCCTGGAGTCTCGCCACACTGCTCCTCAAGTGGCTTAAACTCCGTCTCCAGGCGCGCGCGCTGAGCATACGGCTTGTCCCCGATGCCTGTGACTTCGTGCTTTCCCCCGTCACGGCGCCGCAGCTTCTGCACAACATCCATGAGGCTGTCGATGATCCGCGTCACTTCCTGCTGCTCAACCGCATCGTTCGCTCCTTGGGCAGCCTGAAAAACATGGGCCGCGTGTCGGACGTGGACGACGTGCTGCGCTCCCAGGCGGAGAACGACGAAGCCTATGTCGAGAGCACCTTGACGCTGGTACACGGATTCGTCTGGGCGATTCCCGTGCTCGGGTTCATCGGCACGGTGCTTGGGCTGTCGGACGCCATCGGGTCCTTCGGCGTCATCGTCAGCAAGGGGACCGACGTCGCGGAATTGCGCGTCGGCCTGCAAGCGGTCACGGGCGGCCTTGCCATCGCCTTCGAGACTACCCTGGTCGCGCTGGTCGCGGCCCTTTGCATCCAACTTCTGCTGACCCTTCTGAAGAAGCGTGAGCTCGAGTTTCTCGACGCCTGCGGCGACTACTGCCACGCCCACATCGTCAGCCGCGTCCGCATCCTGCAACTGGACCAGGCGGCCCCGCCGGCTGGCGCGGGAGGCCCGCCGTGAGCCGAAGGCGTGCGGCCGACGAGCCGCCGATCACCCTCTTCTCGTTCCAGGACATCATCACCTGCCTGACCGGGATTCTCATCCTCATCGCCCTTCTGTTGGCCCTGGACGTGCTCGTCCGAAGCGGCGCGGCGGAGGAGGCGCGCCATGAGCGGAGCGGACCTGCAATGCCGGCGCGGATCGATGAACTCCGCGCGCGCGCCGGGCTGCTCCGAGAAGCGGTCCAGATGATCCCGAACCCAGCGGCTCCACGGCCGAGTGGCCAGGCGGTCAGTATGCCGGAGGAAATCCCTGCCGGCGAGTTGCCCCGACGAATCGAAGAGGAAGCGAAGCGCGCCGAAGTGGCGGAGGCCGGAAGGCGGGAGATCGAAACGGCCATCAGCGCTCTGAATCAGGAGTCCGCCCGGGAGCGCGAGCGCGACGCCGCCACGGAGATTCGCGTGGCCGAGCTGCGGCGGCGCGCCGCGGACCTGGAGCGGGAAGCAGCCCGCCTTCGCTCCGGTCAAGTGGTCGAGTTCCTGCCGGGCGAGCGGGACGCGCTTCAACCGATTCTGATCGAGTGCTCGCGAAACGGGTTCCGCGCTTGTTTCTACGGCGCCGAGGGGGCGGCTCAGGAATTTGCCGACGCAGATGCCGTGACGGTGGAATCCGCGCGGCAAGGCCTTATGGAGTGGTTGCAGGGGCGCAACTCCTCGGCCGAGAGCATCGTCCTCTTCCTGAAACCAAGCGCCGCAGGATTCGCGCGCGAGCTGATCGATGACCTGAAGGCAAGCGGTTGGATGCTCGGGTTTGAGGCCATGGAGGAAGACAAGTCGATCCTCCTGGCTCCCCGGCGGAAGGGCTAGACGTGCGGCGCAGACGATGTGAGACCCCCGGCAGTCTCGAGCTGCTGCTGGACACGATGTGCAACTGCTTCGGAGGAATTCTCTTCATCTCGATCTTGCTCGTGCTCCTGCTGCGCAACACGGCGACCGTATCGAGTGCGGAGGCCGCACCAACCACCGCTGAGCAGATGGAGGCGGAGCGGCTGCGCCGCGAAATCCTCGGCCTGGAGGCGGCACTCGCGGTGCATGAGGCGGCGCGCCGAGCGGATGCGAATCGTACCGAGCTGGCGCGTAGCGTACGGGTACCAAGGTTGATCCAGGAGTACGCGAGCGCTCGAGAAAAGACCGCGGACGCTCAGCGGGAACTCGACCGCAACCGAACGGCGCTGGAGGGCGCAAGGGCGCGGGACGCGGAGATCCGCGCCGGCGCCCGGTTGCGAGAGCAGGGAGAGCGCGAGCTGCGCGCACAGATCGCGACGTTGGAAGCCGGGCTGCCTACCCTCAGAACTGCGGGTCAGCGGACACTTCGCCTGCCGAGACTTCATCGAAGCAGCAAGCAGAACTACTGGCTCTTGATCCGGGCCGGAGCGTTGCACCCATGTTCGGAGTTGGAAGCCTTCGCGCGAGGTGAGAAAGCCCCTCACTCAAGCGTCACCATGACAACGATCGACAACGGGCTGCAGTTTGATGCGATCGCCGGGAGCGGCCAGACCATCGAGAAGGGGTTTGAGAGTAGCGGCCACATGGCGGAGGTACTCCGCCGTCTTCCGCCCTCCAGGTACAGTCTGCATTTCGCCGTGTACGCCGACTCGTACTCCGCGTTCCTCCAGGTTGTCGGCCTCATCCTAAAGCACGGCTATTCCTTCAACTGGTTCCCGATGCGGGGGGGCGAGCCCCTCACGGTGCGGTTTGCTACGGCTGTGGACGATCAATGAGTCAACATGTCGAGTCCCAGACCTGGTACTACCGCGTTGACGGCAAGCTGCGCGGCCCCTCGTCGGGAGACGCCCTGCGACGCTTGGCCGAGCGCGGGATGATCTCTCGCGAGACCATGGTCTCCGCTGACGGTGGGGAGTTTCAGCCTGCCGGTGTCGCTCTACCGGCTACCTTCGCGAATTTGGTACTCCACCAATTGCCGCGCAGCGGAACCTCGCGGCCCCACGTCGAGGAGTCCCGCGGGATCGCGCCCGCGCCCAGCCCTCTGGCGCTCCCGCCCCCCCTCGCCGCTACCCCGGTGCTGCAGGCACGCGGTGTGCAAGATCCCGACGTTCAAAGGGACGGGATCGAGTGGGTGGTCCTCTTAGCGGTGAGCATCCTGCTGTTCTTGCTGGCGCTGTACCTCTTCTTGCTCAAGACTCTTTCCCCGGTCGAGACTTCGCCCGCGTCCGCAACCTCGGGGGAGCAGCTTGGGCGCGCCGAATCTGCCGTTCGCGGCGCGGACGATCCCCGGCAAGAGCCGCGTCCGCCCGCGCAAGCAGGTGGAGGTGAGGGCGCGAACACGCCGCCCCCCGGTGCCGCATCCGCGGGGGCGAAGAGTGACCCGGCCAGTCCGAGCTCGAACGGTTCTGCGGTAGCAGCGAAGGGAAGCGGCGGTTCGGCGGGGAGCGCAGCGAGCCTCCCGGCGGGTGATGCATCGACCGCCGAGCACGCACCGGAAGGCAGTCGCGCCGCTCCCCGGACAGCCCCCCCTACGGCGAGTTCGGGCGGAGTCCCTCCTACCACCGGGGCACGCGGAGATCAGGGCACGCCGGAGGATCCGGTTTCCCCCTCTCCGAGCCGGGACGAGAGGGAAGCGTGGGCCCGCGCGGTCGCCTGTGCTCGCGAGCACCTCACGAACCCCGGAACGGCACGCTTCCCTGATTTTCCGTCGCCCGAGGCCCGGGTCCAGCGGGTCCCGGGCGGCTTCGTGGTAGATGGCTACGTCAATGCCAACAGCGTCTCCGGCAAGGCCGGACGCGTGAGCTTTGAGTGCAAGCTCGCACCGGTTGGCAACGCATTGATCGTTCGTCAGTTCCGATTCAAAGAGTAGCCGCGAGGGCGTGTACCATGGCCAGGGTTTCCTGTCCCAACTGCGGACTCTCCATGACGGTCGCGGCCACGGCGGAGCCCGTTGCCCGCTGCTCGCGCTGTTCCTACGCGATCCCGAGTCATGGAGGCCCCGCCGACGAAGACGGCGCGGTCGCGGCGCCACCCCGATTTGTCCAGCGTGAGGCGGGTGTCGGTCCACCGGAGAACCAACAACGGAACCCGGCGAACGGAGGAAGCCGGAAGGACTCTTCAGACCCGGCTCCGCAACGCCACGACGGCCTCCTGGCACGCAGACAGTCAGTTCAGGGACCGCAGCGGACGGTGCTCTGGGGACTCGCCGGGGGAATGGCGGTCGCGGCGGCCCTCATGGCCGGGATTTGGGGAATCAAGGAATTCCGTGAGCAAGGGAACCCTGGCTTCCTTCTGCAACGTGCGCTGGCTCGCACGCAGGCCGGGGAGCTCGATGCGGCGATGGCCGACCTCAATCAAGCCATCCGTGCGAGCTCCCAGGATCCCTTGCTCTACCTGGCACGCGCCGAAGTCCACGAGCGCCGCGCGGACTTGGACGGCGGCATCGCCGACCTGTCGCTCGCGATCGAGCGAGCTCCCTCCGCCTGGGACCGAGTTGCCGAGTGCTCACGCCGCCTGTCCGGGCTACACCTGAAACGGGGTATCGTACAGCAGCAGGTGGGAGATTCCGCAGGGGCGATCCGCGACTTCGATGCGAGCATTCGCCTGGCGCCCGCACAGGTCGATGGGTACGTCCGACGTGCAGATGCGCTGCGCAACCAGGGGGCCTGGCCGGCGGCAATCGCGGACTATGAGAGCGCGCTCCTCGTGTGCGGGCCCGCGCGGAAACCTGAGTTCCTGTGCCTGCGCGGCGAGGCCCGCCAACAGTACGGCGACCTCGCCGGCGCCATCTCGGACTACAAGCAGGCCCTGAGTACCGATGCCAAGAACGTCGCCGCCCGCCGCAACCTCGACGTTGCGATCGAACATCGCGCTCGACTCTCGATCGAGTCCATGCGACATTCGGTGGTCCTGGTGGCGGCGCGGACGGGCGACGATTGGCTCACCGGTTCCGGATTCATCGTCTCCGCCAGTGGCCGGGTGATCACCAACGCCCACGTCGCCAAGGACGCGGAAGAGATTCGCCTGATTTGGGACCGCTCCACTGGCCGTCCAGCACAGCGAGCACGCATCCTGACCTGCCTCGATGCCGACGACGCTCCGCGGGACCTGGCGTTGCTTCAAATCGAGAGCCCCGGCACCTTCCCCGCCTGCGAAATCGGCTTCGAGCCGGCCGTGGGTGACGCCATCATCGTCTTCGGATTCCCGCTGGGCAGCGTTGCACCGGGAAAGCAGCAGTGGAGCGTGGATCTTAACTCAAGTCGAGGATCCATCTCGGCCATCAAGGTAGGCGACGAGGCTCGTCCCGTGCTGATCCAGACCGACGCCCGGGCATCCTCGGGCAACAGTGGTGGACCCGTCTTCGACATCGAATCGGGAAAGGTCGTCGGAATCATCTCCTGCGGAAGAACCCATGCAGGCGACTCGCAGAACTTCGCCATCCATGCGGCGCAACTAAGGGCCACCCGCCTGGTCGAGTGATGACGGCGAAGCCGATCGCAGCGTTCAGCGCTACACGGAGGGGCGAGCTACGTGGCATTGTCGGCGGCGACTTCGCGGACCGCGGAGACCACGATCACGACCGCGGGCGTCCCCGCTGCAGGACCCGGATGGCCCAGCGTGCAGCGTGGGCTCGCTCCGCCCGCTCGATCTAGCCCGCCGATGTCCGACCGGTCGACGTCGGCAGCAGCAGCCATACCGATTCCCTGGCCAGGCGCCGCATGACCGGCTTGGGCTTCTGTCACCTACCATCCGCGCGGGGGACGACCAGGCTTCCCCCCTACGCCAGGACACTTGCGCCGCTCCCCTCGGCTCTGTGCCAAGCATACGGTCCATCACCGGCCGCGAGGCTTTCTCGCGCTACATCCCGCGGCAGATCTACGAGGCGCTGGGCAAACCGGCGGAGGCGATCATCGAGTGCACTACACTCAAGTCAACCCCGGGAGGTGTCTCACCATCTTAGGCACAGAGAGCTGCCCCAAGCCCGGCCAACCCAGCACGTCCCTCGCTCCCACGTCCGTACGGCCACTACCCTTCCCCCCCGGCCTCGGTGATCTCCCACAGTGCGCTGCCCGCCGCCTCTCGCGTCCAGCTCTCCCGATGCTCCCGCAGCACACGCCGCAACTCGGGCACGGCCTCCGCCACGCGCAGGCGGCCGAGCGCAAGCGCGGCCTCGCGCGCTGGCCCGCACGGGCGCCGGTCGGTGCTTAACACGTGCAGCCGCCGACGGATCGCCTCGTCCCCGCCCATCCAGCCCAGCGCCTCGCAGGCGATGTCCACCGTCATCCGCTCCGGCGGCGGAAACGAAGAGCCCCGGTCCTCGACAGGGTCATTGATCGCCCGGACCAGGTCCGGGAGGATCTCGCGGACGCCCCGCTTCGCAAGCGACACCGCAGCGGCCTGACGATACTCGAATTCCGTGTCACGCGCCCGGAGGACGGCCACCAGCGCCGCATCCGACCGCGCGTCGCCGATCTCGCCGAGCGCCCGCAGCGCGGCCAGTCTTCCCCCCCCGTACCGCGTGGTCTCTAGCACGTGCAACGCCGGCTCGATGGCCGCGCGCGCG
>JACRIP010000210.1 GCA_016220045.1 Planctomycetota bacterium | reverse complement strand
GCCGGACTGGCCGCGGTCGCCGCGCTCTACGCCGCGGCCTGCCGCGCGCTCTTCTGGCCCGCCGGCTGGGCCTTCCTGGTCGGCTTCCTGCCCGCGTTGCCGTTCGCCCTGGCCGCCGCGCGCCGCCGCGTCCGCGCGCCCGGGTTCCGGCCCGCCGCGCTGCGCCTGCTCGCCGCCTTCACCGTCTTCTTCTGGGCAGCCGGGCTATTTGCGGTCTGGCGCACCGGACCGGGGTAGCGGCGGGGAGGCGGCGCCGCCCGCCGCGCGCACGCGCCACCAGAACCACGCCGTCCCGACCAGCCCGATCGCGCCGCCGACCAGGAAGGTCGCGTCCGGCCCGATCGTGCGCCACAGGAAGGCGGCGACCAGCGGCGCCGGACAGAAGGCGAGCGAACGCAGGCCCCAGTAGAGCCCGACCGCGCGCGCCCGCACTTCAGGTGGAAACCCGGTGGTGATCAGCGCCTTGCGCGCGGGCTCGCCGAGCTCGCGCAGGCCGTTCAGCACGAACACGATGCCGAGCGCGACCGGCAGCGGCAGGCCGGACTTGGGCAGGAGCGCGAGATTGATCGGAAAGAGCGCGAAGAGCAGGAAGGTGACCCCGATGAAGGGCTTCGGGCTGGGGGCGCGGTCGACCCACTTGCCCACCGGGATGTAGGTCGCGAGGGCGGTGAGGCTGGTGAGGGCCAGGTACATCCCCCACTCCTGCTCCGAGCGCGCGAGCACGCCGACGACGTAGAGGGAGGCGAAGTCGCGGACGAACCAGTCCCCCCAGCGCAGGAAGATCTCGGCGGTCAAGAGGGCGCGCAGGTCGGGCGGCAGCGCGCGCAGGACGTGGCGCCAGGGCACGGCCGGCGGGTCGGACTTCGGGCGCAGGCGCGCGAGGAGGCCCCACTGCAGGGCGAGGGCGACCAG
The DNA here is from genome assembly GCA_016220045.1 of Planctomycetota bacterium. GTDB lineage: Bacteria > Planctomycetota > MHYJ01 > WSZJ01 > JACPWG01 > JACRIP01. Next base: position 1,935 of record JACRIP010000210.1, on the reverse strand, counting down.
CACCACGGTCAGGGCGATGCTGAGGTTGACGCCGTAGCCGAGGGCGAAGAGGAAGCCGCCGGCGAGCGGGCCGAGAACCTTGGGGAGGCGTTTCTGGATCGACTGGACGGCGAAGGCGATCGTGCGGCGGTCCTTGGGGATTTCGCTGCCGACGACGTCGAAGGTGGCGGGGACGGAGAGCGGCTCCCAGTTGGTGACGAGGAGCGCGCCGAGGACGACGGCCCAGGGTTCGCGGGACGTGAGGAGGAGGAGGAAGCCGGCGAGCATGGGCAGGGCGGAGGCGGCGAGGGCGATGCGCGCGCCGAGGCGGTGGGCGAGGGCGCCGCCGAGGATGTAGCCGAGCCCCTCGAAGAGGGTGAGGAGGGCGGAGAAGAGGCCGAGGAGGCCGACCGCGCCCTCGAGGTCGCGCGTGATCTGGCGCAGGTAGGGCCCGAAGAAGCCGCGCCAGAGTTCCTCGGAGAAGCCGAGTCCGCCGATGACCACGAGAACGGCGAGCGCGGCGCGATTGAGGCCCAGCCAGGACATCAGGGATGTGCCGGAGGACGCGGCGGCGGGTGCGGCAGGCGCCGGGGTCGGCGGCGCGGGCGGGTCCGGCTCGGGCACGGGGTTCCCCTGACTGGGCGCACGAGCACCGCGACGCGCCGCGCGTTCGGGAAAGCGCGGCGACGCGGCCGAGGAGTGTTGAACGGAGCACACGTGCGTTCGTAGTTCCGCCTTCAGGCGGAACGTAGGGCCTCATCGTACGGGATGCGGCCGGCGCTTCCGCCTGTAGGGGCGGTCGCCAGCTTACGCGTACATCCAGAGCGCCACGATGCCGCCCAGGGCAAGGAGGGTGCCCGCCGCCCACGCGATCGTCGTGGTCAGCATGGAAGCGAGCAACTGCTCTTCCGAGCTGTCGGAGACGAAAAGCTCGGAGCCGGTGCGCTTTTCGACGACGAGGCGGGCGCCGAGGTCGGCGGCGACGGCGTCGCGCCGCTCGACCGGTCGCACCGAGCCGAGGACGTAGAGCTCGTCGCCGGCTTCGAGAATGGTCTCGGAGTAGCGCAGCGGGCGATTGAAGCCGAACGTCCCCTGCGGGTCGATGCCGAGGCGCTGGAGAAAGGCGGTCTCCCTGGGCGTGGGGTTGTCGAACGTGCCGCTGCCGCCGGCGGCGTCGCGGGTCAGGGAGAGTTCGGCCTCGCGCAGGCGCACCAGGGCGCGGCCGGAGCCGTCGTCGAGCAGGAAGTCGACCATTTCGCGGTTGCGGCGCAGCGTGATCCAGGAGCCGTGCTTGCCGCGCGAGCGGTACTCCTCGACCTTGTACTCGCAGTAGACGCAGGGCTTTTCCGAGAAGGGCGCGGTGACGGTGTCGATGGCGACGACGGCGCCCTTGAGTTCGGCGAAGCCGCCGCGGCAGGAGCCGATCGGGCTGGTGCGGGTGTCGACGATGAGGCGGCGCCGCTTCCAGGTGAACCAGGAGCCGATACCGGCGCCGCCCGCGACGACGCCGAGGACCGCGGTGAGGACGTACTGTTCGGTGCGCATGGGGACTCCGCCCGATGGTGGACTGCGGTACCCGGGTGGCGAATCGTCCGACCCCAGCCGAGCTGCCCGGCGCCGGCATCGGACGGCGGGAATCTACGGCAGTGCGAGCGGGTTGTCAACGCATCCCGGCGGACGGCGGCCGGTCACCGCGCGCGCCGGCGAAGAGGCGCGGGGGCGCGAGCAGGTCGGCGCAGGGGAGATCGAGGCGGCCGGCGACGCGGACGTCGAGCTCGGCGCCGACCGCGGCCATTTGGGCGCCCAGCAAGGCCCACCCGCCGGCGCGTCCGCGGGCGACGACGCGGATGCGGCGGGCAGAGCCGGCGCCGCGCGCGCGGTGGGCGAGCCACGCGAGCGCGGTCACCACGTATTGGATGCGTTCCGCGTCGTCTGTGCGGTTGTAGGTGTCGAAGT
>JACRIP010000001.1 GCA_016220045.1 Planctomycetota bacterium | reverse complement strand
GTGATTGGGTTATTGGGTGATTGGGTGATTGGGTGATTGGGTGATTGGGTGATTGGGTGATTGGGTGATTGGGTGATTGGGTGATTGGGTGATTGGGTGCTTGGGTGATTGGGTGATTGGGTGATTGGGTGATTGGGTGATTGGGTGATTGGGTGATTGGGTGATCGACAGGCCGGGAGAATCTCGTGCCCGGAACCGTAATCACCCGATCACCCAATCGCAAAATCACCCAATCGCCTGCCTCTCATGATTCGACTTGGTGAGGAAATCCGCGCATGCGAAAAATCCGGGTCTTGGTAGCGAAGCCCGGGCTGGACGGGCACGACCGTGGCGCGAAGGTGATCGCGTGCGCGCTGCGGGACGCGGGCATGGAGGTGATCTACTCGGGCCTGCACCAGACGCCCGAGATGATCGTCGAGGCCGCGGTCCAGGAGGACGTGGACGTGGTCGGGCTGTCGGTGCTCTCCGGCGCCCACATGACCCTGTTCCCGCGCGTGCTCGAATTGATGCGCGCGCGCGGGCTGCACGACGTCATGCTCACCGGCGGCGGCATCCTCCCGGAGGAGGACATCGCCGCGCTCGCCGGGCTCGGCGTCGGCCGGCTGTTCGGGCCCGGCACCTCGACCGAAGACATCGTCCGCTACGTCCGCGAAGCGATGGAAAAAAAGAGCGCCGCCGCGAGAGCCTGAGATCCGCCGGTCGCCGGTTCTTTCCGCCTTCTTCACTCTCATTCTGGCGAGGGTCATGGCCAAGCTCACCTGTCCCGGGTGCAAGCAGAGCGTCGAGCTCGCGGACGCGCCGCCGATCTTCACGGAAATCCCGCCGCAGTGCGGCACGCCGCAGCTCATCGACGCGTCCGGCGCGGACTGGCCGCTGCTCCGGTGGAAACATGATGGTGACCTCCAGTCCTTCGCCAAGAAACAGGGTCTGGATCCCGCCCACCTGCAGGCGTGGTACAACAAGTTCTACGGCGAAGTCCATTGCCCGGCCTGCTACAAGGAGCTGGCGGAAGTCCGCAAGGCGCGGCGCCGGATCATCGAGGACCCGGAAGCGGCGGTGCGCGTCGCGCGGCCCTGCGCCGAAGCGCACGCGGCCGAGGTGGTGGTGCGCATCAGCCGCAAGCGCATGATCTGGTCGCTGCTCGCCTGGCTGGTCGCGCTCGCCTTTTGGCTGCTCACCGGCGCCCGGTACCTCACCGCCATCACGCCCACCCAGACGGTCCTGATGCTTCAGGGCGCGCTCGCGCTCGCCCTCTTCGGCGCCTTCGTGGTGGCGTTCTTTGCCTGCGTCAGGGCGGAGAGCCGGATCAAGACCGCGACGACGGACCTGGCCACCCTCCTGGAAGCCATGTACGCCGGCGGGCTGCCCGCGCCGTCGGTCGCCGCCGCTCCGCTCCCCCCTGCGCCTCCCGCCGCCCCCCCGGCCTCCTCCCCGCCGCCCGCCGCACACTGAGTCCCAGACCACGCACCTGCCACCCTTTGGCGCAGGTGCCACGGGCCCCCTCCCCCAGGGCCGGGGAGCGGGGCCGCCGGCCACCCCCGCGCCACCACTTTCCAGTCGGGATCGCGCCCGAAACCCAACCAGCACGGGGTCAGGGATCAGGGGGAGAGCGGCCGCGGGATCCGCGCGTCCATCCGTCCCTAAACGCCTAAACCTCCAAACCCCTAAACGTCGCCGGCCATGGTCTGTCCCTCGACGCGATCAGGGTCCGCCCTCCAGAAACTGCCCAGTCGGTTTCCAGTCGGTTTCCACTAAACCTCTGCGTCGCAGCCTCCGTCCAACGCTCGACGACGCGCAGGGCGCGACGAGCGCAACACGGGCCGCGCGCCGGGAGTGAGCGTGGACGCAGCAACCTTCGACGCCCTCATCCAACCGCTCCTGGACCGGCTCTACGCCGCCGCCTGGCGCGTCACCGGGCGCGAGGCCGACGCCCGCGACGCCCTCCAGGAGGCGCTCTTGCGCATCTACCAGGCGGGCGAGAGCTTCGCGGGGCGCGCGGCCTTCGCCACCTGGGCCCATCGCATCGTGGTGCATTGCGCGATCGATCAGCTGCGCGCGCAGCAGCGGCCGACCGCGACCGAGCGCGCCGCCCGCCTGGAGGTGGCCGCCGAGGTCGTCGCGGACCCGCGCGCCCCGGAAGGACACCAACCCATGCTCGTCGAGGAGCGCGCCGCGAGCGTGCGCGCCGCGCTCGAACGCCTGCCCGAACGGCAACGCCTCGTGCTGGCACTCCGGCATTACGAGGAGATGCCGCTCGCCGACATCGCCGAGACGCTCGGCATCGCGCTCGGAACCGTCAAGGCCACTCTGTGCCAGGGACTGCGCAACCTGCGCCGCGAATTGGAGCCGATCCATGAGCCCGTGTAGCGAATTCGCCGACCTGCTCGCGCTCGACGTCTTCGGGGAACTGGGGGCGGACGAGGCGGAGGCGGTGCGCTTGCACGTCGCCGCATGCGCGGCCTGTCGCGCCGAGCGGGCCGCGCTGGCGGACGCGCGCGGCCGGCTCGATGAGGCCGCCGCTCCGCGGCTGGCCCCCGGAGAAGGGGCGCGGCTGCGCGCGCAGGCGGCGGGTGCGGCGTCGGACCCGGGCGCGGGGCCGGGGGCAAACGGCGCG
>JACRIP010000209.1 GCA_016220045.1 Planctomycetota bacterium | reverse complement strand
CTGCTTCTTGAGCTCGTCCTTGCGCTTGAGCAGTACCGCGAGCGTCGGGTCCGCCGCCGCCCGGGTCTTCAGCCGCGACCCGAGCCCGGGGATCCACCCGAACGCCCGCGCCGTTGCCGCCTTCACGTCCTTCCACTCGATCACCACCCGGCGCACGAAAATGTCGAGCGGGAAGAGACAGAGCGCAAGCGCCATCAGCACCGGCCAGGTCTCGCGGGGAATCCGCGTCGGCGGCAGATCGTGCACGAACACCGGGTCCTCCGGCTCGATCACCCGCCCGCCCGTCGCGTCCGCGATGCGCGAAAGCAGCACCTCGTTCGTGCCCAGGTCCCGGTACTCCGCGGCGTAGGGCACCGACACGCCGCTCATCGCCCCACCCTTCAGCCCATCCTCGCCCGTGTAGCCGAGCGTCACCATGTAGGCGCCGACCTCGTCCGCCCGGAACTTCGCCTCGTAGCGCCCGGGCGCGACCTGCTCGAACGCGAGCTTGTCGCCTTCGAAAGTCGGCAGCACCACGCGGCCGTTGAGGTCCAGGTTGTTGACGAAGCGCCCCTGCCGGTCCACCGCGTCGAGCGTGACCACGCCCGCGCCGCCCGCGATCTGCGTGCTGACCCGGAACTCCGTCTTCGAGGCCTGGCGCAGGGTCCAGCGCACCGTCTGCGCCCAGAACTTGCTGTATTTGGCCCAGGTCACCCACTCCGCGGCCCAGCGGTTCTTGGCGTCGCTCGTGAACGCCACCGACTTGCCCAGGCCGTAGCGCCAGCTCGCCAGGATCGGGTCCTTCTCTTCCTCCCCCTTCTTCGGGTCCGCGGGGAAGACGAGATGCACCTCGGCCTTCGGCTTGGGCGTGGTCAGCACGTAGCCGTGCAGCGGCGGCAGCTCGGCGCCGGAAATCCCGCGCAGGATCTCGCTCGGATCGCCGACCGCCGGCCGGAAGTCGCGTTCCGCGATCAGCGACTTGCGGATCACCGCCGCCTCCTTCACGAAGATCTGCGGCAGGTGCTTGTAATTCGTCGGTTCGTAGTAGCGGCCCTTCCCCCAGGTCTGCGCGATCGTCTTCATCATGTCGGTATCGCGCGGGCTGTGCGGATTGATCCCGACGCAGGATACGGTAATTCCCGCACCCGAGATGTTGGTCACCAGCGACTTCGCCGGCTCCGACGGGTCGCCGTCCGAGATGATCACCAGGTGCTTGACCATCGCGTCGCACTTCTTGAGGTCGGCGTAGGCGAGACGCAGGCTGTTGTCGAAGCTCGGCATGTCCTGCGGCGCCACGCCGCGGATCATGCGCACCAGGCGCGACTTGTCGCCCACCTCCTGGAGCTGCGGCTGCCAGTGCTCGCCGGCTATGTCATACACGATGCACCCGAAGAGGTCGCGCGCCGAGAGCACGCCCAGCGCCGCGATCGCGATCTCCTTCGCCCAGGTGTTCCCGTCCGGGATCTCGCAGGTGTGCAGGATGATCACCAGCGCGCCCTTCGGCAGCACCTTGCGCTGCGGAATGTCCATCAGCACCGGCAGCGCCTCCTCGACCGGCGAGGACTGGTAGCCGCCCGCCCCGAAGCTCTCCTCGCCTCCCACCATCACGAAGCCGATGCCCAGGTCGCGCACCGCGCTCTGGAACATCTTCTTCTGGTTCTCCGTCAGGTAGTGCGCGCCGACGTTCGACAGGATCACCGAATCGTAGTTGGTCAGCTCCGCGAGCGAGGTCGGGACGCCCGCGATGCCTACGGTATCTACCTTGATCTTCTCGGCGGCCAACGCGTCCGCCAGGAAGGGGGCCGCCTTCTCGTCCCCCTCGATGTAGAGCACGCGCGGCTCGCCGCGGATGAAGGTGAAGCCGTAGGCGCGGTTGTTCTCGACCAGCGAGTCCTCGCCGTTCTTCGCCTCCACCAGCGCCTCGAACGTGTAGAACCCCGGGTCCTCCAGCTTGCGCGGCACGACGAAGACGTTCTTGCCCTCCGCCAGCCGCACCGGTTCGCTCACCACCAGCGCGCCGTTCTGGAACACGCGCAGGGTCGCATCGCCGGCCTTGAGCGCGTTCACCACCAGCTTGACTTCGAAGCTCTCCCCCTTCGTCACCTCGTGCGGGACCAGGAGCCCGTCGAACCAGACTTCCTTGGTCAGCGCGACCTGGAGGGGGAGGCAGTCGATGCGCGCCCCGTTGACGCGCGCGTTCTCGGCTTCGTCGAGCGCCGTGCCCTTGTTCTCGTTGCCGTCCGAGACCAGGACGATGCGCTTCTGCACCCCCTCGGGAAAGGCCGCGAGCGCGAGGCGCAGCGCCGCCGCAATGTCGGTCAGCTTGGTCTGCACCACGGAGGCGGGCGAGGGATCGAGCTTGACGATGCGCGCGGGCGAAATCTCGACCGAGGCGTCCCCGCCGAAGAGGATGACGCCGGCGCGGTCCTTCTTCGGGTCCAGCTTCTCGCTCGCCTTCTTCACGTAGTCCCAGGCGGCGCGTTTGGTGTCCCCGGGCACGCTTTCCGACCAGTCGAGCAGGAAGAGGACGCCCAGCTCGTCGCTCTCGCGGATGAGCTGAAGCTCGGCGATGGAGAGGGCGAGCAGGAGGAGGATGACGAGGCGCAGCGCGAGCGAGAGGTGCTTGCGGACGCCTTCGAGCCCGGCGCGGCTCTTCCACGCCAGGAGGACCGCGACCGGCAGCGCGAGCAGGAGGAGCAGGCCGAGCGGATTCAGGAACCCGATGTGCATGCTCGCTCCTACCGGCCGAACTTCACCACGCGGTGATTCGACGTGTCGGTCACCCAGAACGCGCGGCCGTCGGGCGCGAGCGCCAGGTCCCACGGGAAGTTCAGCTCGCCGTCGCCGAACCCGGCGCGGCCCCAGGCGCGGAGCGGCTTCCCTTCCAGGGAGAACTCCTGAACACGGTGATTTCCGTATTCGCAGACCAGGAGGGTGCCTTCGGGAGTGCAGGCGAGGTCGTAGGGATAGCTCAGGTCGCCGGGGGCGGCGCCGGCCGTGCCGAAGGCGCGGAGGAAGCGGCCGTCGCGCTCGAAGACCTGGATGCGGTGATTGCAGGAGTCGGCGACGTAGAGGCGCCCGGCGCGGTCGAAGGCGAGGTCTTCGGGCCGATGGAACTCCCCCGGCCCTTCGCCGATGCGGCCGAATTGTAGCAGAACGCGGCCCCGCGAGTCAAACCTCTGGACCCGATCGTTTCCGCCGTATTCCGAGATCCAGTAAGTATTTTCGTCGTCGATGGCGATCCCGACCGGGTACACGAACTGGCCGTCGCCGCGGCCTTCCGCGCCGAACTTGCGCAGCAGTTCGCCGCCCGGCGAGTAGACCAGGATTTGCATGTAGTGGGTGTCGGGAATGACGTAGTTGCCCTCGCGGTCGACTTCGACGTCCTCGGGTGTGCCGCGGGCCACGGCGGGCATTTCCCAGGCGGCGCGGCGCGCGCCGTCCGGGGCGAAGACCTGGAGCCGGCCGGCGCGGTCGAGCACGATCACGTTGCCCTGCGGATCGACGTCCAGCGCGCGCGGGCCGGAGAACTCGCCGGGGCCGACGCCGCGGCGCCCGAGGACGGCGAGGAAGGGTGCGGGCGCGGAACCCGCCGCGCCGCCGGGGCCGGTACCGGCGTCACGGCGGTCGCAGCCGGACGCGGCGAGGAGGAGCGGCAGCAACAGGAGGAGGGAGGAGAGGGATCGGCTACCGAGGGTGGAGCGCACATACCCCCACCCCAGCCCTCCCCCGCTGCGGCGGGGGAGGGGGACAGCGCGTGGGCGGAGGTGGAATGGCTCCTCGACGAAGTTAGGGATCATCGCGGTCCTCCCGCACCAGCCGCGCGGCGGCCGTGATGCGCAGGGCCACGGTCGCGCCGGGCGAGAGCGGGGCGTCCGCGCGGAAGAGCACGCTTGCTCCAGCGACCTCGCCGCGGTAGAGCAGCCGCTCCGGGTGCCAGAGCCGCTCGCCGACGCGGCAGGATACGGCCCCGTCGACCCCGGCCCCAGCGGCCGGTGTCGCCGCCGCGCCGGGAGGCGCCGAGCACACCTGGTCTGCGCGCAGGGCCGCGCACCACGCCCCATCGTGCGTCGCGCAGCCGTTCGCGGCGACCGTGAGCCGCCCCAGCGGCGTGTCCACGGCATCCGCGGCGGCGAAGGCGCGCACGGGCAGCAGGTTCGCGTACCCCATCAGTTCCGCCACGAAGGCCGAGCGCGGCGCCGCGAGCAGCTCGTCGGGCGTGCCGACCTGCACCAGCCGACCCGCGCGCAGCACCGCCACGCGATCGGCCAGCGCCATCCCCTCCTCCACCCGATGCGTGACGAAAAGCGACGTGGCGCCCAGCCGGCGGTGCAGGGCGCGCACCCAGGCGCCGAGTTCGGCGCGCAACGACGGTTCGACCGCGGAAAAGGGTTCGTCGAGCAGGAGGACGCGCGGTGCGCCGGCGACGGCCCGCGCCACGGCGAGACGCTGGCGTTCGCCGCCGGAGAGCAGGTCAGGCGGTTTCCCGATGCACGCGGCGAGGCCGACGTCGGCGAGCAGCGCGGCGGCGCGGGCGCGGCGCGCGGCCCGCGGGACCGCGGCGCCTCGCAGGGCGAACTCGACGTGCTCGACCGCGGTCAGGTGCGGCCACAGGGCGAGGTCCTGGAAGACCATGCCGATCCTGCGGCGCTCGGGGGCGAGCAGGGTGGTGGGAGTTGAGGCCACGGCGTCGCCGAGGCGGATCTCCCCGGCCGACGGCCGTTCCAGGCCGGCCACCAGCCGCAGGAGCGTGGTCTTCCCGCTTCCCGACGGCCCGAGCACGACGAGGAGTTCGCCGGGCGCGACGGCGAGATCGAGCGCGCGCAGCACCTCGCGACCGCCGCGGCTACAGGACAGCCCGGAGAGGTGGATCATGCCGCCTCCGGAGCGAAGGGCGCCGCCGGCGCGACGAGAGCGGCCGCGCGCCGCCGCAGGCGGGCGGCCACCCACACGATGCCGGCACCGACGAGGGCGGGGACGAAGACGAGCGCAAGCTGGACGAGGGCGAGCGCAGCGACCTTGGATTCGTACTGGTAGTGGATCAAGGCGAAAAGCCGCATGGGGACGGTATCGCAGCCGGGCGGGGCGGCAAGCTGGACCGCGGCCAGCTCGCCCGCGGCGAGGGCGTAGACCAGAAACGTCCCCGCGAGCAGCGCGGGGCGCAGGCCGGGGAGAACGGCGACGCGACCGGCGCCGAGGGACCCGGCGCCGGCCAGGCGGGCGGCCTCGACCGGGGCGCGCGGGAGCGTCGCGGCCGCGAGCAGCGCGAGGCCGAGCGCGAGCACGCCGTAGCGCGCCGCGCCCGCGAGCACGACGAGGAGCGGCGAGCCGTAGAGCACGTCCCCGATGCCCGGGAGGGCGGCGAGCCGGATCAGGCCGATGCCGACGAAGAAGCCGGGCAGCAGGAAGGGCGGCGCGGCGAGCAGCAG
>JACRIP010000206.1 GCA_016220045.1 Planctomycetota bacterium | reverse complement strand
TCGATACCCGGAGGTGCAGGAAGGGTGTGAGGACCTGATGCCGGTGGGCGCGGGCGGCGGCGGCGGCGACAGCGCGGCGGCGTACGGTGCGGCCGGGGAACCGGCGGCGCTGGCGGCGCTGGGCGCGGCGCCGGTGGTGCGGGCGGGCGGGACGAACGGCGCGCACGGCGCCAACGGCTCGGCCGGGACGAACGGTTCGTCGAGCGCCAACGGCACGAACGGCAAGCACCGGACGAACGGGACCAACGGCACGAACGGCAAACACGGGACGAACGGCGCGGGCGGCGGCGTCCTGGGGGCGGCAACGTCAGCGCCGGCCACGGTTCCGGCTCCGTCGCGGACGACCGCATCCTCGGCGGCGCACGCGGAGGCGTTCCGCCGAGGCGGGATGAAATAGCCCGCGCCCAGCCATCGACCGAACGAAACCGCCGACCGGGGCCGCTCGCAAGGGCGGCCCCGGTTGATTTTGTACGCACACCAGATCTCTCAGGCGGCGCTTTCGCTTGCCGCGCGTTGTTTCGCGCGGCTAGAATCCCGGCCGTAGACAACTCGCAGGTCGATTCGCGTGCCTAGGACCGCCCGCATGCCCAGCGATCCGTCTGGGCAGAGTTCACGCATGAAGCAACGATTCTTCGAGTTGGCGCAGCCCAGGGTCAGGTGCCTGGCACGACAACGCCTCTCGCCGCCCCATGCAGACGGATCGTCCGCGGTGCCATGGACCGCAGATCGGCCATCCGGCTCGTTTGTAGATCCGCCTTCAGAGGCTGTCGCAAGAGCCCGATTCAGGTGAGCACGCCTCGTTCCGGGGATCGGGGCCGCCGGCCGGGACTCCTGCGCCGGAGACCTCGCGGCGCAGGCCGGAAGGCCTGCGCCACAAAGGCTCCGAGCATTTCCAGGATCGATCGAGAGGTCTCCGGCAATTGGGGTGCAGGCGTCCTCGCCTGCACCGAAGGGCCACTACTCGCCGCAGCCGACAGGGCGGCCGATACACGTACGCGTCGGCTTGCTACGGCGAGCGTGGAGAAAGCCAAGTACGCGAGCCGATCGATCGGGCTCACCGCCACGTGTGGTTTTGTTTTGCTCCGGGCGGTGATGGATAGAGGAGCCCAGCGCGTCCTCTTCCCGACCGAGAGCACGACCTTCCTCCGCTCCCCCTCAACCTGGCGTCCTCGCCCGCATGGAAGCGCTCGACGGTCTCAAAAAAAGGGCGACCCGTCATGTCCGACTCCGCCCCGGCTCCTTCGCCTCCCATCGATCCGAGTCTCGTGCGACTGGCGGGCGTCAACCGCTTCCTGCGGGAGGTGCGTGGGATCGGGGTGCGACTCAGCGATCTTCTGAGCCAGGGCGGCTTTTCCGCGGAGGAAATCCGGGCGCTGCGGGAAGCGCACCTGGCGCGCTTTCTCGATCTCGCGGTGTTCGGGATCCGCTGCGTCTGTCAGCGGTATCGCGGAGGCAAACGCATGGCGGAGGTGCTGTGCGATCGCTTTCAGCTCGAGCCGCCGCCGCCCGCCGCGGCGACCGGAGGGATCGGTCCGCCGCGGGCGACGCGGGCGGAGGAAATCGTCCAGCGGCAGCGTGCCCGTCGGCTGATCGGGGGCAGCCGCGGGTGGCGGCACCTCGTTGCCGTCTTGGTCCTCGCCGGCGAGGCGACGCTGGGCATTCGCAAGCCCCCGGTCGAGTCGACCCGCGCTGGAGCCGAGGAAGAGGATGAAGAATTGGCGTGAGCACCGGCAGGGCGATCAGCCGACCATGGCGCGCACTCATGCGGAGCCGTGCGGTGCGGCCTTCTTTCGCCCCCGTGCGCAGCAGCGCCCGATGGCATGTTCCTCCGACCTCACACCAGTGCAGCGGCTGTCCGGGCGGTCGCTACCCGGTCCAGCCGGGCTACCCCAGAGCGGCCCCCAGTCGGCGCCCCGGCGTCGCTGTCCCCGCGATCACGCCCGCGTCTTGATCTCGCCCGCGGCGAGGGCCGGGCCGGGGAGGACGGCGTAGCCGAGGGCTTCGAGCCAGGCCAGGGCGGCTGGTTCGACGACGGACTCGGTGAATCCACTCCTGGCGAGCTCGTTCTGGTCTGCCTGGTTGCGTCCGCTGGAGGTCTTGGCGGAGAATAGGCCAGGAATTGGCCAAAATCGGCCGGAATCGGCCGGGAATCAGCCAACTGCTGAATTCACAAGCGTTTCCAGCGTGCCCCGCGGCCGTGGCCGGAGGGAATGGCCAATCCCAGGAGCCGCAGGATGGCCAATTCTTCGCGCACTTGCCGCTCGTCGCGGGTCGCTCCCACACGCGCGTGGATCTCACGCAACGCGAGACCACGGGGAGCCTCATCGAGCAGCGCCAGAATCGCCTGCTGCCGCGCGGTGATCTCCCGGCGTACGCGTTGGAGCGGCAGGTAGCGACTGGGGCGGAATCTCACGGTCACGCACCCACCCGCATCCTCGCTCTCCAGTTGCGGCAAGCCCGCCTGCCGCGTCAACTCGGCCATCCTGACCCTTCCGCCCCGGTGGTTGAGCATGGCGCACCGCGTCCGCGTGGCCTCGCGGCGCTCCCCGGTCGTGCGCTTGAATTCGAGCGTCTCAGATTCACCTGAGGCCGCCCACGTGGCAATCTGGTCGGGGCTCATGACGCAGGCTCCGCGACAAAGCGGGAAACGCCCTGGACGCGCAGCTCCCCGGAGACGAGCTTCGGCAGGAGCGAGTCGCGCAGGGCGGCGAGGGGCTTCTCCGGCCCCGGCGCGAACAATGCGGACGCTGTCCGCACTTTCGTGCGCGACGGGAACACCGGCGGCAGGCGACGCCATGGTGCGGAGAGCGTCCGCACGATTCCCGGGCTGCCGGGTATCGCCCACTGCCCGGGGAGGACTCGCAGTATACGTCGTACGCCGAGCCGCGTACGAGCGTCCCCCAGCCGAGATTTCCGCTGGCCTGCGGCCGGCCTGCCGACTACAATCCTCCGGCCCACACCCGGGCGCTCGCCACCACCGCATGAAGGAGATCGCCGCATGCGCATCCCCGACGCCGCCCCGGAACTCGACACCATCGCCGCCGCCCTCTTCAGCCTCACCGTCGACCGCCTGCGCGACGGACTGCGCCTGCTCGGGCTCGATCATCGCGGCACCAAATCCGAGCTCCACACGCGCCTGTTCCACGAATTCGGCGCGGAGCGCCTTCCCGCGCTGCTTGAGCGCCTCGAGCCCAGCGGCCGCCTCGCCCTCGCCCAGGCCGCCCATTTCGGCGCCGGCCGGCACGACCCGGCCCGCTTTCGCGCGCTTTTCGGCGACGGACCCCGCTGGTACACCGAGGACGCCCGCCGCGGACGCGAGCACACCCTGCTCGCACTCTTTTTTTACGAAGGAGGCCGGCTGCCGAAGGATCTCGCCGCCCCCCTGCGCGCGCTCCTCCCGGCCCCGCCGGGGGCGGAAGCGCGCCCGCTCGACGCCCCGCCCGCCACGGTCGAGCGCGAACGCTACACCTGGAAACCCGGCGCACGTACTGCCGACGTCCGCCGCGAAACCCTGCCGGTGGTCCTGCGCGAGACCGCGACCGCCGCGCCGCACAACCTGCACGTCGTGCTCCAATTGATCGATCAGGGCAAGGTCGCCGTCAGCGCGACCACCCAGCGGCCGTCCGAGGCGGCGATGCGCGCCATCGGCGCGGCGCTCGAGGGCGGCGATTTCTACGACGGCGCCCCGGCGGCCTGGGCGCCCGATCTCGCAGACCCGCCCGGCCCGATTCAGGCGTTCGCCTGGCCCTTGCTGGCGCAGGCGGCGCGCTTCGCCCAGCTCCGCGGTTCGCGCCTCGAACTGACCCGCGCCGGAGCGGAGGCGCTCGCCGCGCCCCCCGCCGACACGCTGCGCGCCGCCTGGACGCGCTGGGTGAAGGCCGGCTTGATCGACGAATTCTCCCGCATCGACCGGATCAAGGGCCAGGGCCGCGGACGCGGGAAAGGTTGCGCCCTCACCCGCTCCGACGGCCGGCGCACGGTCGTCGTCGAGGCGCTCGCCGCCTGTCCGCCCGAACGCTGGCTGCCGGTGGACGAATTCTTCCGCTTCATGCAGGCCGCCGGGCGCAGCTTCGACCTCGCGCACGACGCGTGGAAGCTCTACATCGGGGAACAACAGTACGGCAGCATGGGCTTTGACGGCCACGGGACCTGGGAGGTCCTCCAGGGCAGGTACGTGCTCTGCCTGCTGCTCGAGTACGCCGCGACCGCCGGGCTGATCGACGTGGCCCTGGTGCCCCCGGCCGAGGCGCGCGACGATTTCTCGGGCATCTGGGGCACCGACGACTTCACCTGGCTGAGCCGCTACGACGGGCTGTTGGCCTTCCGCATCAACGCCTTCGGCGCCTGGTGCCTGGGGCAGCGCGCGACCTATGCGCCGGCGCCGCTCGCGGCCCGACCGGTCCTCCAGGTGCTGCCCAATCACGACATCGTGGCCGTCGATCATGGTGGGCTGACAACGGCCGACCGGATGGCCCTCGACGGGTGGTGCGTGCGCGCTTCGGACCACGTATGGCGGCTCGATGCGGAGCGCCTGCTGGAGCGGATGCAGGCCGGGCGGCGGCCGGCCGAGCTGCGCGAATTCCTGACCGCGCGCGGTCGCGCCGACCTGCCGCAAACGGTCGAGCAGTTCCTGGCGGACGTCGAGAGTCGCGCCCTACGCCTGCGCGATGCCGGCATGGCGCGGCTGGTGGAGTGCGCCGACGAGGCACTCGCTGCGCAACTGACCAACGCCGCCGCGACGCGCGACCTGTGCCGGCCGGCAGGCGTGCGCCACATTGCGATACCCGCGGCATCCGAGCCGGCCTTCCGCCGCGCCGTCCGCCGGCTGGGAATGCTCCTCCCGGCGTCGAGTGCGCCGGCTTCCGCACGCAAAGGCGGTCGCGCCGCCCACCCCGCGCCCGCAAGCGGCGGCGGCGCCGGGAACGAAGAGGAGTAGCGCAGGCACCCCCCCGCTGATCTTTACCCACAAGTCCGGCTGCTGGAGACCGTACACTCGCTCCCATGGGCAAGGGCTTGGAGGCTTGTAGTACCGGGCTTCAGCCCGGGTTTGTTTGCCGGGCTTCAGCCCGGCAACCCTAGACGCGCGCGCCGGAGAGGGCCGCTCGATCCGTCTCCGGCCCGGAGTACGCCGTGGGCAGCCGGCCTGAAGGCCGGCGACGAACCCGGGCTG
>JACRIP010000205.1 GCA_016220045.1 Planctomycetota bacterium | reverse complement strand
CGCGCAGGACCAGCTCCGGGTAGCGCGCGCTCGGCAAGGCGAGCGGATGCGCGGCCACGGTGATGGTGCCGCCGGGCGGTGTGACCTTGATGGCGTTGGACAGCAGGTTGTGGAAGATCTGGCGGAACTTGCTCGCGTCGGCGCGTACGGAGGCGGACAGGGGCGCCAGGTCGCATGCCAGGGTGTGCTGGCGCCGGATCGCGGTCGGGCGCGTCCCGTCCACGATGCTGATCAGGGCCGACGGCAACGGCACGTCCTCGATCCGCAAGTCCATCCGTCCGGCATCCACGTTCGAATAGTCGAGGATGTCGTTGATCAGCGCCAGCAGGTGCCGCGCGCTGGAGAGCACGTTCTTCACGTAGTCCACCTGCTTGGCGGTGAGCGGTCCGAAGAAGCAGGCTTCGAGCATCTCCGTGAAGCCGATGATGCTGTTGAGGGGCGTGCGCAGCTCATGGCTCATGGTGGAGAGGAATTCAGACTTGGCCTGGTTGGCGCCGCTGATGGCGTCGAGCAGGGCGCGTTCGCGCGAGACGTCGCGGACGATGCCGACGTGGCCGACCGGCGTGCCCCCGGCGGTGAGGAGCGGCGCGAGGTCGAGGGTTACCTGGAGGGCGCGCGCGCCGGGGGCTTCGGCGTCGGCCGTGTCGGCGTTCGGCTCGTTCCCGGTGGAAGGCGGGCGGAGGAGCCCGTCCACGTGGCGGGCATGGACGCTCGCGCCGTCCGCGGCGCGCGGGTCCGGCAGGAAGGGGACGGGCGCCCCGCCCGCATCGACCAGCCGCAGCACGCTGCCCAGCGGCTGGCGCAGCGCCTCGGCGGCCGGCCGGCCGGAGATCCGGGTCAGCGTCGCGTTCCACTCCAGGACCCGGCCGGCGTCATCGGTCGCGAACACGCCGTCGGTGATGCTCTCGAGCACCGAGCGCAGGAAGTCCCCCTGGCGTTCGACGGTGGCCGACAGTTCGCGGGCGCGGCGCTCGATGTAGGCGCTCGCGCGCAGCCGTTCGATCGCGGTCCCGGCCATGCCGGCGAGCGTTTCCAGGAACTCCGCATCGCGCGCCGTGAACGCGCCGGCGAGGCGCGCCCCGACGGCGACCGCCCCGTGCATGTCCGACGCGCCGCGGAGGGGCACGAAGATCACGCTCTGCAGCTCGCGCAGGTGCGCGGCCGTGCCGGGCGCGGCGCCCGTCGGCCCTGACTCCGGGAAGGCACTGAGCAGGACCGGGGCTCCCGCCTCCAGCAAACGCCCGAGGGCGGACGAACCCACGAGGATCTCCACGCCGCGCAGGCCCGCCGCGACCCCGACGGCCTCGACGCAGCGCAGGCGGCGATGCTCGGGATTGAGCACCGCCACGAGCGCGCCGTCCGCTCCGGCCAGGGCGCCCGCGCGCGCGCACAACGCGCGCAGCACGACGCTCTCGTCCGCCGCGTCGCGCGCCGAGGTCGCGAATTCGTGCAGGGCCGCCAGCCGCGCCAGCCGGTCGCGGGTTTCCTCGTAGAGGCGCAGGTTGCGCACTTCCACTGCCGCCTGGACGCTCAAGGTCCCCAGGAACTGCACCTCGTCGCGCGAGAATTCGCGGACCCCGTTCCCGCACAGGCAGAGCACGCCGAGCAGCTTGCCCTTCACGACCAGCGGCGCGCCCAGGAAGCACTTGAACCCGGCGGCGCGCAGCGCGGCGCCGTCGGCCTCCCACGCGGGGTCGGCGAGATCGGGGATTTCCAGGATCGAGAGCGAGCGCGCCACGCGCTCGGCCAGCTCCCGGCCCGGCGTGTCCGGCGCGCCCCGCGCGTAGATCCGCGTGCCGACGTGGTGCGAGATCGCCGGCTTCAGGCTGCCGTCGGCCTCGTTCACCAGGAAGGCGGCGCCGGCCGCGGTTTCGGTCAGCGCGCAGGTCTTGTCGAGCAGCACGACCAGCAGCTCGCGCATGTCCTGGCACTCGTCGAGCGCCTGATCCACGCGCTCCAGCGCCTCCAGCCAGCGGGCGCGCCGCTCGGACGCCTCCAGGAGCCGCGCCTGCTCGATGCACCCGGAGGCGACCCGCGCCACGATCCCGAGGAGCTCCACCTCCACGTCCGAGAAGGCGTGCCGCGCGCGGTAGCCCAGGAGCAGGCCGCCGCGGATCTCCCCCCCTTGCCGGATCGGCTCGGCCGCGACCGAGACGATCCCCTCGCCGCGCAGCAGCGGATAGCCGGGAGCGTCCTCCCCAGGCGCGGCGACGTCATCCACGATCACCGTCCGTCCGCTCCGGATCAAGGTCCGGGTAATCCCCTGCTCCGCTTCGCAGGCCGCGCCGGGGATGATGCGGCGGTTACCGTCCGCCGCCTGCCAGACCGCCAGCCCGGTCGCGGCGTCCAGCCGGGAAATCACCGCCAGGTCCGCGCCGAAGAGCGCGCGCGTGCGCTGGACGACGCGTTCGAGCACCTGGGGCAGCTCGCGTTCGCCCTCCAGTTCCGCCCCGATCTCGCAGATCGCCCGGTAGTCGCGGGCGCGGCGGCGCTCGGCCTCGCCCAGCCGCGCGGCTTCGATGCCCGCGCCGATCGCCTGGCCCAGGGCCTCGACCAGCTCGGGCGCGTCCGCGGCCAGGGGCGGCGCCGTGCGCCCGGCCAGCACGACCAGCCCGGCGATCCCCGCGGCGCTCGGCAGGGTCAGGGCGGAGACGTGCGGCAGTCCGGCGGCAACGAGGCGCGCGATCGGGCGTCCGCCCGATGCCTCGTCGAGCATCAGGAGGGCCGGCCGGTCGGCGGCCGACCCGCCGGCGCGCGCCGCGTCGGGCCAGGGCAGCTCGCGACAGTCCGCCGATGCGGCGCAATCGCACGGCGGGCCGGCCCAGGCCGCCAGGCGCAGGGAGGACGCCCCCGGCGCCGCGAGGTAGACGCCCGCCGCCTCGGCGCCGCAGATCGCGATTGCGCGTGCCGCGGAGCGGCGCGCCGCTTCGGCGGCCGTCGGCGCCTCCAACAGCTCGCGCGCCAGCAGGTTCAGTTCCGTTACGCGCCGCGCCTGCTCCTCGGTCCGCCGCAGGAGGCGCAGCCGCACCAGGCCGTGCGCGAGCTGATTCGCGATCGTGGAGACGAGCGCGAGGTCCTCCGCATCCAGGCGGGCGGCGTCCCGGGAGGCCAGCGTCAGCACGCCCAGGTGCCGGTCGCCCGAACGCAAGGGGAGCGACGCCCACGCGTGCAGGCCGAGGGCGGGCGCGGCGAATTCCGCGCGCGCGAGGCGGCCGCGCTCGCCGCACGGCCGCTGCGCCCACGCCGCCTCCGCGAGCGGGACGGAGGCGAGCGCGGTCGCCGTACCCGGCTCGAGGCCCCGCGCCGCGGCCAGGTACAGGCGATCGCCGCAGGTCAGGTGTACAACGCCGACCTCGACCGCGAGCAGCCGTAAGAGCCGCTCCAGGACCGCTCCGGTCATCTCCGGCTCGGTCCCGACCCTCAGGTACTCCACGGAGAGATCGAGCAGCGCCTTCTGTTCTTCCGTGCGCCGTTTTTTCAGGTCGGCCAGGAGGCGCGCGTTTTCGGCCGCCAGCGTCTCCGCGCGCCGCCGCGCTGCGCGCAGCTCGGTCACGTCGTGAAAGGCGCCCACGGCGCCGACGATCCGGCCGCCGGCGTCCCGCAGGGGCGTCGAGTTGCCGCGCAGGTAGACGACGTCCCCCGCGGCCTTGCGCACCTGGAGCTCGACGTCGCGGCAGTTCTCCCCCTTGAGCAGCGAGCGGGCCAGCGGGTCCTGCCCCGGGGGAAACGGCGTGCCGTCGGCCGCGGCCAGCCGGTAGTCGGAGGACCATGTGCGCGGGTCCCCGTCGGCGCGCGGCGGCATGCCGGTGATCTCCGCGCACGCCCGGCTGACGCGAAGACTCCGGCCGCCCGGGCCCTCGGCGAAGACGACCAGCGCGGGAATCTGGTCGAGCAGGCTGGACAGGCGGTCATGCTCGCGCGCCAAGTCGCGCGCTTGGGCTTCGAGCTGCAACTGCCGCCGCCGGCCCCGCTCCGAGTCGACGAGGACTACGGCGGCGAGCAAGAGCCCCAGCGTGATCAGCAGGCCTTCGTAGGTGCGCGTGTCCGCCCCGCCGGCCGACACCAGGGTCGGCAGCCGCAGTCGCCATTCCGTGCTGCCGACCGGGATGCGCAATTCGGTCAAGAGCGTTTCCGGCGCAGTGGCGTCGGCGGGCAAGAGGGCGCGGCCGCCGGCGTCCTCGATGTGGAGGGGCAGATCCCCGGTCACCGGACGCACCGCTCGCTCCACCACGGTCTGCGGGCGCACGGTGGCGGCCGCGAACCCGCCGCGGGAAATCGGCACGATGACGACGATGCCCTCACCGCCTTGCACGAGATCGAGCAGGTCGGAGACCTGGGGCTGTCGCGTTTCCCGCGCCCGTTCAAGCAGGCGATAGCGCTCCGGGAAGCGCTTGACGTCGAGTCCGAGCCCGGCCTCATTGCCTGCGAGCGGGCTGATGTGATCCACGATCCCGGCGGCAGTCACGTGCTCGACGGTGGCGAATTCCGGATAGACGTCGCGCAGGACATGGGCATGGCGATCCCGTTCGGCCGGATCGTCGAGGCGCGGGCTTTCGTAGTCGGCGGCCAGGGTGGTGATCGCGGCGATCCGTTCGCCGACGAACCGCTCGATCGTCCGGCCGAGCCGCTCGGCGAGTTGCCGCCCGGCGGGGTCGGCGGCGGCCGCGGCCTGCTGCCGGGCGTGGCGCATGCCCAGTGCCACCAGGAGCGCCAGCAGCAGGATCGAGACGGCGGGCAGGACTCGCGACGTGCGCACGCGATGCCTTTCGGGGGCGAGGGCGGAGGTCGGGTTCGCCGGGGACGTCCGATATTCTAGTGTGAAGCGCGGCAGAGTCAACGAGTTGCGGTGGGGAGCGCAGCGGAAGCGTGGAGCTTCCGGTTACGGCAGGTCGTCGCCGGAGCGGAAACGTTTGCTCGCGGTCATCAGAAAGTCGCGCTCATCGGGGGTCAGGCTGGCCATGCCGCTGGTACTGACCTTGTCGAGCAACTGGTCGACGCGGCGCCGCAAGGACTCGTCGACCGGCGGGGTCTCGGGGGGCGGCGGCGGCGACGGCCGGCGGCGGCGGAGCCAGTTCTTGAAGCGCGACCAGAGCGAGCGGCGGCGGCGCGTCGGGCGCGGGGGCTCGGCCCGATCCGCCACGATGTCGCGGTAGTGCACGCCTCCGGTGTCCCACGACTCCTCGCCCAGTCCCGCGGCGACCGCGCGCTCGGTCTTGCTGCATTCCATCCAGAGCACGACGCCGAGGAGTGGCATGAACAGGTCGCGGAAATAGAAGAGGCCGGCGAGGCCGATGAGGACGGCGACGACTTTGCCGATGCGGGCGGAGCGTAGCGTGGGCCGAGAAGTGCCGATCTCGCGTTCCAGCGCCTCGCACCCCATCCAGAGCCAGACGCCGAGGACGACCGACAGTCCGGACTGGAAATACCATGTACCCCCGAGCGCGATGGCGACGGCCATGACCTTGCCGATGCGGGCCGCCCAGAAGGAGGCGCGGTGCAGCCCCAGCCGCGGCTCCAACAGCCACAGGAAGATCCGGCCCCCGTCCAGCGGGTAGGCGGGGAGCAGGTTGAGAAGGGCTCCGACCAGGTTGAAGCGGAAGAGGGAGTGGCAAACCGCCGACCAGAACATCGCGCCGGCGCTGAAAGGGAAGGTGCGCTCGATCGTCCCTTCGGCCGCGTAGAAGATGCCCGTCAGCGCGACCGTTACCGCCGGCCCCGCTCCCACCGTGATGAGTTGCGCGCGCCGGGTTTCGGGCGCGGAGCAGTAGGCCAGTCCGCCGAGAGGCCAGAGCAGGATCTCGGTGGCCGACCCGCCGACATGCCGGGCGCCGAAGCAATGGCCGAACTCGTGCAGCAGGATGGAGAGCCAGACGGCGAGCAGGTAGCCCAGTACATAGGTAAACGGCAAGAACCGGGAGAGCTCAACCGCTTCGCCCAGGAGAAAGAGGACGAGGATGATGTGGATGCGGATCTCGATTTCGAAGATCCGTCCGATCCGGAAGGATGACCAGTCGCGAATGGGAGCCTCCGGGGGGTGGGGGGGGTGCTGGGGTTGGGAGGGGTTGTGGCTGGTTGGGTGAGAAGCGGCCCACGTTCGGGGAGAAAAACGGGGTGGCGATCGTCGTTGCGGACGCGGAGAGGACTGCCGCCGGTCGACCCCCGCGGCGCCGATTATAGAGGTTGCCGCAGGCGAGTGTCAAGGCGACCGCCGGTCGCGGGTGCAGGTCCGTGATTGCTGCGCCCCGCACCGCTGGTTCTCCCGCTGCCGGCGTAGGGGCGCGTCGTGACGCGCCCCTACGGGGAGCAGGGTATGCCGTGTACGCCTGCCGGAAGGGACCTCCGCCTGCCACCCGCCGCCCACGGAACCCGACCTGCCGCGGATCGCGCCGATCGCGCAGGCGACCGGAGCTTGGCCGATCCGCACCCGGCGCGCGGCCTGCCGCCGGGACCGGCCGCGGCAGTCCGGCATCGGCCTGCGTCGCAGGGGCGCGTCACGACGCGCCCCTACGGCCGGGACGGAAATGGCGCAACCCCGCCGCCCGGGGCGACGGACCTGCATCCGCCTGCCGCCGCCGGGAGCGCGAACGCCCGGGCCACCGCCTCGCGCGCCGCCGCCATCCCCGGTGAACGCCCGAGGACCGCCGCGAGCGACGTCATCACCGAGGCGTCCAGGCCGCAGGGACGGATGCGCGCGAAGGCGGCGAGGTCGGGCTCGACGTTGAGCGCGAAGCCGTGGTAGGTGACCCAGCGCCGCACGGCGATGCCGATCGAGGCGAGCTTGCGCGCCCCGACCCACACGCCGGTCAGGCCGGCGCGGGGCTCGCCCGCCACGCCGAGGCGCGCGAGCGCGCGGATCAGCCCCGCCTCGATCCAGCGCAGGTGGCGGTGGAGGTCGCGTCCGCCCGGCGGCAGCAGCAGGATCGGGTAGCCCACGAGCTGACCCGGCCCGTGCCAGGTCACGTCCCCCCCGCGTTCGATCTCGACCACCGGCACGTCCGGCGCGAGCAGGTTGGCCGGCTTCGTCCCCCGCCCACAGGTGATAACCGGAGGGTGCTCGCAGAAGAGGAGCGCGTCCCCGACCCGGCCCGCCGCCCGCTCCTCGACCCGCCGGAGCTGCAGCGCCCACGCCTCCCGGTAGTCGATGCGCCCGAGGTCGAGGAGCTCCAGGGCGGGGGCGGGGGCCGCGGCGGGGGCGTGGGCGGGGACGGGGGAGTCGCTCACCGCTCGATGCGCCCGAGCGCGTGGATCGCGTGGCCGCCCGCCGCCTCGCACGCCTCCATCAACGCTTCCGGCAACGTCGGGTGCGCGTGCACGGTCAGCGCCAGGTCCTCCGCGGTCGCCCCCAGCTCGATCGCCAGCGCCGCCTCCGCGATCACCGTCGAAGCCTCCGGCCCGACGATCCCGCAACCCAGCACCAATCCCGTCTTCTTGTCGGTCACGACCTTCACGAACCCCTCCCCTTCGCCGATCGCCAGCGCGCGGCCGTTCGCGCCGAAGGGGAACTTGCCGACGGCGACCGTGTGGCCCGCCTGCTCCGCCTGTTCGTCCGTCAGGCCCACCGTGGCGATCTCCGGGTCGGTGAAGATCGCGCCCGGCATGGCCCGCACGTCCCAGCGCGTCGGCCGGCCGCAGATCGCCTCGGCCGCTACCATGCCTTCTTTCGACGCCTTGTGCGCCAGCATCGGCGGGCCGGCGACGTCGCCGATCGCGAAGATCCCGGCCGCACTGGTACGGAACTGCGCGTCCACCTTGACGTGCCCGCGCCCGGTGAGCGCCACGCCGGCCGCCTCCAGCCCGAGCTTCTCGGTGTTCGGGCGCACCCCCACGCAGACCAGCACCTTCTCCGCGTCTACCGTCACGTCGCCCTTCTCGGTCTCGAGCGCGACGCGCACCCCGCCGCCGCCGGGCAGCGGCGTCTGGCCCTTCGCCTTGCTCTTCAGGTAGACCTTCACGCCGCGGCGCTTGAGGGATCGGGCGACGAAGGTCACCAGGTCCGGGTCGGTGCCCGGGAGCAGCGTGGGCGTCAACTCGACTACGGTGACTTCCGTACCGAGCTTGGCGTACAGGGTGCCGATTTCCAGGCCGATGACGCCGCCGCCGATCACGGTCATGCTCCGCGGCAGGGCGTCGAGTTCGAGCGCTTCGGTCGAGGAGATGACGGTCGTGCCGTCGAAGGTGAAGCCTGGGATCGAGATCGGGCGGGAGCCGGTGGCGATCAGGAAGGCGCCGGCCTTGACCCGCTCCGGGCCCTTGGCCGTAACGACTTCCAGCTCCTGCGGACCGACGAAGCGCGCGTCGCCGATCAGGGTCTCGATGCCGTTCCCCTTGAGCAGGACGCCGACCCCGCCGGTGAGCTTCTTGACCACCTCCGATTTCCAGGCCATGAGCTGCTTCATGTCCACGGTCGGGGCGCCCACGGTGATGCCCATTTCCCCCGCGTGGCGGATGCGATCGACCAGGGTGGCGGCGTGGATGAGGGCCTTGGAGGGGATGCAGCCGATATTGAGGCAGACGCCGCCGAGGCGCGCGCGTTCGACGACCAGGACCTTCTTGCCGAGTTGCGCAAGGCGGATGGCGGCGACATAGCCGCCGGGGCCGGCGCCGATCACCGCAACATCAGGGGTGCGAGGGGAGGCCATGAAGGGCTCCAGGCAGGAGGCCGTGGGGAGGGGGGCACAGGGGATTGTCGATTGACGAATGTCGAATGTCGATTGTCGAATGTCGAATGTCGAATGTCGAATGTCGAATGTCGAATGTCGAATGTCGAATGACGAATGACGCTGATCGATGGTCGATTCTCCCGGACACTAAGGCGTCGCAACTGGCACTTGTCACGCGCCAATCGCCAATCGCCAATCGACAATCGACAATCGCCAATCGCCAATCGACAATCGACAATCGACAATCGACAATCGACAATGCGCTAGATCCCGTCGCCCTGCTCCTTGAGCTGCCGCGGCACCTCCGCATACACGTCCTCGACCAACGTCGCCCGCTCCACCGGCGCCATCGCTTCGACCTTCCGGATCGCCTCGTCGAGCTGCGTTTTCGCCTCCTCGGCGATCGACTCCTCAAGGGCGGCGTCCCAGAGTCCGCGCGGGGCGAGCCAGCGCTGGTAGCGCAGGAGCGGATCGCGCCGCGCCCACTCCTCGGAGACGCGCTCGTCGCGGTAGCGCGCCGGATCGTCGGAGGAGGAATGGCCGCCGCGCCGATAGGTGACCGCCTCGATCAGCGTCGGCCCCGCGCCCGCGCGCGCCCGCGCCACGGCGTCGCGCGTCGCGAAAGACACCGCGAGCACGTCGTTGCCGTCCACGCGCACGCCCTCGAAGCCGTAGGCCTGCGCCTTGACCGCGATGCCGGCGGAGGCGGTCTGGCGCTCGATCGGCACCGAGATCGCGAACTGGTTGTTCTGGCAGATGAAGACCACCGGGGCGCGCCAGACGCCGGCGAAATTCATCGCCGTGTGGAAGTCCCCCGCGGAGGTCGCGCCGTCGCCCAGGTAGGCGGCGCAGACGACATCATCTTTGCGCAGCTTCGCCGCCATCGCGGCGCCCACCGCGTGCGGGAGCTGGGTGGCGATCACGCTCGACCAGGAGACGAAGTTGATGCGGCGATCGCTGTAGTGGCAGGGCATCTGGCGGCCCTTCAGGAGGTCGCCCGAGTTGCCGACGCACTGCGCGACGAAGAGGTCGAGCGGGTAGCCGCGCAGGAGCGCGACGCCGCCCTGGCGCAGCGCCGGGAAGATCCAGTCGCGCGCGGCGAAGGCGTGCCCGCTGCCGATCACCGCCGCCTCCTCGCCGGTCGCCAACCCGTAGAAGCCGATGCGGCCCTGGCGCTGGAGGTTGAGCATGCGCCCGTCGATCACGCGCACGCGCAGCATCGCCCGGTAGAGGAGCTTGAGCTCCTCCGCCGGCAGGGGCAGCCCGGAGTCCGCCGGCGCGGGCGCCTCCAGGACCTGGTAGAGCGGGGGAGAGACGAGGGCGGCGCTCATGACGCTCCTGCCGACTACGGCGATTCCAGGAGAAGAAGCTGGGGCTCGACCAGGTACTTGATGACCGTGTTCATGAAGCGCGCGCCCATCGCGCCGTCGACCAGCCGGTGGTCGAGCGAGATCGACAGGTACATCAGGTTGCCGATCTCGATCCGTCCCTCCTTCACCACCGGCTTCTCCTTGATCTGGTGGACGCCCAGGATCGCGACCTCGGGGTGGTTGATGATCGGCGTGGCGAAAAGCCCGCCGATGTTGCCCGCCGAGGTGATCGTGAAGGTCCCGCCCTGGAGGTCGGCGAGCTGGGACTTCCCGGTGCGCGCGTTTTCGGCCAGGCGCTCGGACTCGCGCGCCAGCTCCAGGATGCTCTTCTTGTCCGCGTCCTTGATGACCGGCACGAAAAGGCCGTCCGGCGTGTCGACCGCGATGCCGATGTTGTAGTACTTCTTGATCACGATCTGTCCCGCGGCGTCGTCGATGGTCGCGTTCATCCAGGGGAATTCCTTGAGCCCGGCGACGACCGCCTTGATCACGAAGGGCAGGTAGGAGAGCTTGACGCCGCGCTTCTCCGCGATCGGCTTGGACTCGTTGCGCAGGGCGACCAGCTTGGAGACTTCGAGCTCGTCGACGTAGGTGAAGTGGGCGGCGGTGTGCTTGGCGCGGACCATGTTGTCCGCGATTTTGCGACGCAGGCCGCGGAAGGGGATGCGCTCTTCGCGCGCGCCCGGGGCGATGGGGGCCGCGGCGGGAGGCGTGGGTGCTTCGGACCTACCCTCTCCCTGACCCTCCCCCGCTGCGGCGGGGGAGGGGGGAGCGGCGGGGGCCGGCGGTGCCGCGGGCTTCGCCGGGGCGGCGGCGCCGCGGGACGCGGCATGGCGCAGCACGTCCTCGCGGGTCACGCGGCCGTGCGGGCCGGTGCCCTCGACGGCGGCGAGTCCGATGCCCATTTCCAGGGCGAGCCGGCGTGTGGCCGGCGTGGCCAGCACCTTCCCGTCGCCCCCGGCGCCGGGGAAGGGCGCGGATGCGGGCGTCGGCAGCGGCGCGAGCGCCACCGCGGCAGCGGCCACCGCGACCGGTGCGGGGGCCGCAGCCGGGACCGCCACCGCCGCGCGCCGGCGCCGCCGGAGCATGCGCCGCCGACGCGGGCACGTGATTCCGCGCCGGGGTCGCCGCCGTGG
>JACRIP010000208.1 GCA_016220045.1 Planctomycetota bacterium | reverse complement strand
CTCCAGGGCTTCGCGACCGCCCTCCGGGAGGGGCGTGCGGCCTACGCGGCCGGGGTCACGGCGGGCGCGTGGCCGGCCTCGCCCCCCCGGGAGGTGGCGCTCGGCCCGCGGGCAGGCGGCGCCGCCGATGGCGCCGCGGGCGACGACGGCCCGGGCCGCGCCGCGCCTCCGGACGACGCCCTGGCGCCGGAGCGGGTCCTCCCGCTCGACGATCCCGGCATCCTGGTGATGCGGCGCGGCTACGAGATCCAACTGTATGACGTGGCTCAAGGCCGCCTGACGGGCGCCCGCCGGTGGCGCCCGCCGGCCGAGGGTACTCCGGGGGTCACCCTGGGCGCGGCGTGGCTCGACCCGTCGCACCTGGCGTGCTGGCTCGGCGACGAAGTCGCGGTCTGGGTCCGCGGGGCGGAGCAATCCGCCTGGGAGTATCGCTCCCCGGAGCCGCTCCTGGAGGCATGTCCGGCGGCCGGCTTGCTGCTCCTGCGGAGCGAGCGCGACGTGCGGGTGCTCGAGGCGGCGGCGGGCAGGCTGACCTGGAGACGGCACCTCGCGGCGCCCGGGTGGCACGGCCTGATCGGCGCCGTCGGCGGAACCCAGACCTTCCTGTACCAGGCCGCGGACCGGTGGGTACGGCTGGCAGACCTCCGGAATGGAGGTGACCTGCAGCGGAGGCCGGAGTTGCCCGGTGAACTTCTGCGCTTTGATCCGGGCAGCGGATCGATGCTGCTGCGCCAGGCCGGGTTCCTGTGCTTCTTGCCCGGGTACCCGGCCGGAAGCGACCGCGCGCTGCTCCCCCCCAACAGCTTCGCCGGAATGGGCGCGGGCATGCTCCTGGTGCGTGAGGGGGAGACGCTCACTCCGCTGAGCCTGACGGCGGGCCTGCCGGTGCCGCCGATCCCGCGGTGCTCGCCGCTCTTTCGTGCGCTCGCCGGGGAGGGCGGGGTCGCTCCGACGCCCGAGGGGGCGCTCTTCCTCCTGCTGTCTCCACCTGAGGTAGCGATGCTCCCCGCCGGGGACTCCGCGCCGGTGCCGACGCCCACGCCGCTCCTCGCCGTCGCGCCGGGCACGCGCGGCACCCCCGCCACGCCCGCCTGGCGGCGCCCCCTGCCCAGGCCGGGCACCTACTCCCTGCTCGCGGAACCCGGCCGCCCGCTCCTGGTCAGTGGCCGGCCGGCCGCCGGCGACGAGGCCCTCCTGCTCGCGCTCGACCCGACGACCGGCGAGCCGCTCTGGGAATTGCGCCTGCCGGAGCACACCGCCTCCCCGCCCCGCGCCGCCTGGATCGCCGGCCGACTCCTGGTCACGACCAGCGCCGGGCCGCGCCTGTTCGAATGGGAGTAGCGACGCTGGAACCCGCGCGCCCGGGCCTGATTCAAACGCCGCAAAACGGGGACACGATCCTGAATTCCAGCCCCATCCCGCTGATGAGCGTAAACCCGCTCCGGAAATCAGGTCATGTCCCCGTTCTGCTCCCTTGAGCAGGCGAGGACGGTTACCCCGATTCGGACCAGGCCCGCGCCCGAGTTATCGGCCCCCCGGCTCGCTCGCTGCAACCCCCTTCTCGCACATCACTTACGGAATCCGTTGACCCCCTCCTTCCGATATGGTTTACTTGGCCCCCTATTCTATCCAGGGGGGACTCGGGATTGACCGAATCGTGCGGGGGAAAACGACTCTGGGTGCCGACGGCGGGCCCGCCCCGCGCCGCCGCCACACCCACCACGCCCTGACAGCCGAAAGGACCGCGTGACGGAGAGGGACCGGAGACGCGTTCGTGCGCCTCGCGCCGGCTGGTATTGTCTGCTCTGGCTGGTCGCGCTTGCGGGCCTCGCCGAAGCCTCCAACGGCATCCTGCCGCTCGCGAACGGCCCCAAGGCGGGTGGTCGCGCCGGCGTCGATATCGCCATCGCCCGCGACACCACTGCCATCAATACCAATCCCGCCGGCCTGGTTCAGCTCCCCCCCGGCACCCGCTCCGACTCCCCCATGAACATCTTCATCCCGCAATTCCACTACGAGGACGCGAACGACGACGAGGACGCGCCCCACGACCTCGCCGCCATCCCCAACTTCGGGATCGTCTGGACCACCGGCCGCCCCGACCGGCGCGTCCGCCGCGACCACTACACCGAGTACCTGAGCGAGGACGAGCTCCACTCGATGAAGGATTTCATGCTCCCGCACAACGACTTCCAGTCGAAGTTCG
This sequence comes from Planctomycetota bacterium, assembly GCA_016220045.1. GTDB lineage: Bacteria > Planctomycetota > MHYJ01 > WSZJ01 > JACPWG01 > JACRIP01. The sequence goes on along the minus strand of JACRIP010000208.1, from coordinate 6,905 downwards.
CGTTCGGCGTGGGCATCATGGTCCAGGGCGGCGGCGGCAACCACGTCAGCCTGCGCACCCGCCTGTTCCCGGAGGGCACGACCTACTTCACCAAGTTCGCGCTCATCTCCCTCGCTCCGACCTTCGCGGTCCAGCTCACGGAAGACCTGTCCTTCGGCGTCGCGCTCAACATCAACTACAGCGACATGAAGCTGAACGCGCAGGTGGCGCAGCCGTTCACGATCCTGAAGGGGCCGGGAATCCCCGGGCCCTTCTCCGCCGTGAATTTCGGCCTGAGCTACGTGCTCATGCATTCGGGGCTCGCGCGCCAACTCGACCCCGACGACCCGCCCATCGGGCCGGACGGCCTGCAGGAGATCTCGGGCCGTGCCTGGATCACCGACCTGGTGTCGTGGGGCGTCGGCGGACGCGTGGGCGTGATGTGGAAGCCGTCGGACCAGCTCACCTTCGGCGCGACCTACACGCCGCACACCTACATGTCCGATTACAAGGGCAAAGCGAAGGTCGACTACACCCGGGAAATCGCCGGACTCGGCGGACTCGGCCGGTTGCTCACCCAGGCGATCGTCGCCAGCCCGCCCCCGATCGGTGCGGGCGCGGATTTCAATGACCGGCTCTACGTGGGCTACTACGACGCCACCATCAAGGACTTCGAGCTGCCCGAGATCCTCGGCATCGGGATCGCACTCCAGGCCACGCCGCGCCTCCTGGTCGGCGTGGATTACAAGTACATTTCCTACAGCAAGGAATTCAAGGAGTTCAAGACCATCCTGGCCAACGGCTCCGATCCCAAGATCAACTTCCTGACCGGCTCCGACACGATCGCCGCCACGCTGCCGCTCAACTGGGACGATCAGGAGGTCTTCGCGGTCGGGCTGGAGTACCAGCTCGACGGCGGCCACGTCTTGCGCGCCGGCTACAACCACGGCGACAACATGATCGAGGACAACTCGATGCTCCCGCTCCTCCCCGCCATCACGGAAGACCACGTGAGCATCGGCTGGGGCTACGCGTACGACAACTGGGAGTTCGACGTCGCCTGGGAGCACGCCTTCGTGAACTCGGTCCGCCGCTCGGAGCACACCGCCGACCCGGAGCTGGACGACTTCGACCTGATCAACAGCAAGTTCACCGCGATCCAGGACTTCATCTACCTGGGCGCCAGCTACAGGTTCTAGGGGAGGAGCCGCAGGACGTGTGGCGGGACAATGCGCTGCGCTGGGACCGGACGGACCGCGCGCACTACGAAGCGTGGTACCTGACGCTCTACGACCCGAAGGGCGAGCGCGCCTTCTGGCTGCGCTACACCATCCTGATGCCGGGCGGCGACGCGGCGCACGCCGAGGCGGGGGTCTGGTTCTTCGCCTTCGCGCCGGAATCGGGCGCCCGGCCGATCGCGCGCAAACGCATCCGGCCGCTGGCGGAACTGGCGGCCCAAACCGACCCCCTGGCCTACAAGCTGCCGGAGGGCGCGCTGGAGCCCGGCCGGACGACGGGCACGCTCGACGGGGCGGACGGGGCGGACCGGCGACGCATATCCTGGGACCTGCGTTTCGACGAGTGCCCCACCACCTACCAGCACCTGCACGGGACGCTGCGCGCGCTCAAAGTCAGCAAGGCGACCGTCTGCGCGCCCAACCTGGATACGCGCTTCACCGGAGAGGTCCGCATCGGCGACGAGGTCGTGAAGGTCGAGGGCTGGCCGGGCGAACAGTCGCACGTCTGGGGCAAACGCTACGCGCCGGGCTGGATCTGGGCGCATGCGAACGCCTTTCCGGGACCCGACCGCGTCCTCTTCGAGGGCATCAGTTCGCGCATCCCGCTCGGCTCGCGCCTCAGCCCGCCGCTCACGTCGCTCTTTTTTTCGAAGAACGGCGCGGAGACGGCCTTTCGCGGACCGCGCCACCTGCTGGGCAGCCGCAGCGCGCTGTGGCTGCCGAAGTTCGGGGGGTTCGAGGGCGTGCCCGCGGGGCCGGAGGGGCTGGGGGCGGGCCCCACGAACCCGGCCGACCCGGAGGCAGCGGCGCAGGCGGGGCGCGCGGACCAGCGCGCGGTGGCCGCGCTCTTCCCGCCGGGGTTCGCCGCGATCCCGGAGATCGAGAAGATGGTGGTCTGGTTCGCCCGCGCCACCGGCCTCACGCGCATGCTCACGGCGATGATCGTCGCGCGCCCGAGCGACATGGTCGCGGTCGAGCATCTTGGTCCTACCGGCGAACAGAGATTCTGCTATAATACCGAAACCGCGTCGGCGATCCTGCGGCTCGAGGGCCGGCTCTTTCCCGGCGTGCCGTGGAGCTGCCTCGGCCTCTGGTCCGGCCGGCACGCGGCCTCGCTGGAGCTGGTGCTGCCGCGACCGATTCCGGACGTGCCGATCGACCTGCCGCACCGCAGCGGGGGCGTACCCTAGCGCGGCGCGGAACGCGAGCCGCCGAACCCCAACATCACACCGCTACGTGGGAGAGTTGCACGATGAAGCTGCCGCGGCTGGGCTGGTTCGCTTTGGTGCTTTTCCTGCTGAGCCTCGCCTTCACGCCGGCGGAGGCCGGCGGGGGCAGCGACGAGCCCGGGACCGACGGGGCCGCGCTCAACGGCTTCTGGCAACTCTCCGGCAGCGACCGGTTCGGCGCGTACAAAGGCACGTTGCGCGTCACCTTCCTGAGCGGCAACCTCTACCGGCTCGAGGGCCAACCGGCCTACGCCGACGGCACGGTGCGCAACTGGACCGGCGACGGCGTGATGATCAACCGGCACCTGAGCGTCTCCCATTCCGTGCCGGAGGCCGGACTGGTCGAGGCGCTGGCCGGCCAGGCGCCGCCGACCGACGTCCCGCCGCGCATCTCGCACACCTTCGTCCTCGACGAAGCCGGGATGAACCTGCGCGGCACCGTGCGCTTCGTGCGCGGCCCGGTGAAGGTCTCGATCGGCTCGGAGGCCGCGGCGCGCAAGATTCCGCAGGCGGCGGGGTTCGAGAACGTGCAGGCGACGGAGAGCACGCTCGTCCTCCACGTCTGGCGCAGCGCGCCCAAGCGCCTCAAGTACTCCAGCCCGCGCGCGCTCTTCTTCGCGTACCTCGTCAACCACGCCCTGAAGAGCAAGCACTCGATCGGGCACGTGGCGGTCGAGATCAAGACCACGGCCGGGGCCTTCCCGCGCGGCAATTTCATCTATGCGGGACATACCGGAGACCCGGAGCCGTTCATGCTCAAGCTGGCCAAGCAGAGCGCGCCGCTGCGCGAAGTGTTCGACACCTTCCCTTGCGGCTACCTGCACGGGCGGCTGTTCAACGACGACCCGCACGTCTCGGTGGAGTTCAAGATCACGCGGGAGCAGGCGGTGGCGGCGATGGACTACGTGACGCGCTACAAGGGGGAGATGTACGGTCTCTTCCCGGCAGGCGCGACGAGCAGCGACGAGATCGTGGAGGCGGGTCCGAAGGCGGGCGGCGGCTGCATCTCCTTCGGGGTCGGCGTGCTGGCGATGGCGGGGATGAACCTGAACACGCTGAACGCGAACACCATGGAGATCAGCAAGACCTGGATGGAGGAGGGCGGCTACCGCTGGTGGATGCTGCCACTGTATCCCTCCTGGCGGCCGAGCCGGCATCCGGCCTCGCTGGTCACCTTCTACACTCCCGACCTGCTCGCCGACTGGCTGCTCAATCCGCCCGCGGAGATCAAGGAGAAGTTCCGGCCGCGCGTGCTGCGGAACCGGTAGGCGCTCCCGCCGCCTCCTCCGCCGCCGCCCACTCCAGGAGCTTCGCGACCAGGTGGCGCTTCGAAATCCGGCCGCGCGAGACCAGCGTAATCAGCCCCTCCCCTCCGAGCAATTCGCGACGAATACGGCCGATACCGTAGCCCGCCCCCCGCAGTTCGCGCGCCCGACCCGCCAGCCGCCGGAAGTGCGCCAGCTTCTCGCCGAGCGCCTCCCGGTGGTCCTCCCATATTCTAGGGTGATGACCGCAGAAGAGCCGGGCGCGCGGCAGCGCGACGAGCGCCGCCAGCGACCGCGCCTCCCCGGCCGCGTCCTCGTCCCAGCGCATCAGCTTCACGCGCTCGTGCAGGAAGAGGTCGCCGGTGAAGAGCCAGCCCGCGTCCGGCTCGTGGAACGCGACGTGGTCGGTGGAGTGGCCGGGGGTGGGGAGCGGGCGGAAGCGGTAGCGGCCGGCGACGAGGTCGCCTGCGATCGGCCGGACGGCGGGGGCGGGCGCGGGCGCGCCCCAGACGATCTCGCGGTACCAGCCGAGCTCCCAGTCCGCGCGCGCGAGGGCGGCGGCGGCCTCGGGATGGGCGTAGACCGGGCAGCCGAAGCGCGCGGCGAGGCGGGCGGCGTTGCCGCTGTGGTCTTCGTGATGGTGGGTGAGGGCGATCGCGCGCACGGGGAGGGCGGCGAGGTGGGGCTCCAGGTCGCGCCAGACGCTGCTCGGGCCGGCGTCGATCAGGAGTCCGTCCACGAAGAAGAGGTGGACGAAGAAGAGCGGTCGGCCGAGGAGCGTGGCGCTGACGCGGAAGCGCACCACGGGTCCGAACTCGGCGCGTTCGATGACGGACATGCGGGGTGTTCCCCTGGGGGGCGGCGCATTCAAGCGGGCCGGCGTCGGCGCGAGACTCCCCCCCGATGACAGCGCGACACCGGCTGAGAATCCTGCGCCACAACCCTGCGCGCAAGATCCGGCCGGCGCATCGGCTGGAGCGAAGGCCTTGCGCCCGCCCGGAGATGGCATGGCCGACTCGAATCGGCAGCAGCAGGCCATGCCCGGGCGCCCACAAGGGGCGCCCCTACAAGGAATCCCCGATCTGGTAGCCAACGGGCACGGCGCAGCCGCATGAAGACGGCGCCTCGAGAGCCGGGGGCGACTTCGACGCCCGCTCAGGTCTTCGTCGGGAGATCCGCTGGCCGCGGCAGGGGGCCGAGCGCCGAGCCGGGCAGCGGCAGGTCGCCGGTCGTCCGGCGAAAGACCTGCGCCGCGAGCGCCGGGGGCGGCGGCCGATAGGCGCGGGCGCGGGTCAGGCCATCCACGTACTCCATCAGGTCGCGGATCAGCGGCTCGGTGTTCATCCGGCGAAACCACATCCCGCGCCCGAGCACGTAGGCGAAAACGATGTTCCCCTCGGCGCACGGCCCCAGGCAGTGCGTCTTCGTGACGTACGCGCGCTGCATCATCTGCCGCCGCGTGTACTCGTCGCGGATGATGTCGAGCGTCTGCTCGTGGGACAAACGCGAAGAAGACTTCTCCGCCTGCCCGCAGCATCAGCCGTGACAGAGGAACAGGACCGCTTCGGGGATCGACATCGGGAACTTCCTTCACGGGCATGACGTTTGGACGTTGGGCAGTTTGGAGACCTTGGCGGAGAGCATTGCGCGGGTACGCTTGCGTAGGGCCGACGGGATCCTGCCGATCCGGCCGGCCGGTGCACCTCTAAACGGCTAAACCTTTAAACGTCGAAACGACCTCGGCCGCGCCCCCCCCGCGGCCCGGTCCTTCGTCGCCCGCCGCCGGCGCCCCGACCGGGCCATCGTCTTGGCGTTAGAGCCCGAGGCGCTTGAGCGCGCGGTAGAGCGCGGGCCGCGTGATGCCCAGGCCCTTCGCGGCGTGCAGCTTGTTGCCGTTCACCGCGGCCAGCGTCGAGCGCATGAAGGCCCGCTCCCGCTCCGCCAGCTCCTGCAACAGCCCGTCGTAGCTCTTCGGCAGCGGCGCCTCGAAGCCCGGAACTCCGCCCGATGCCCCCGACGCCGGCCCGACCTGGAACTTCTCCAGGTGCATGAAGGACGCCTCCGTCAGCACCGGCCCATCGGTGAACACGCACACGTTCTTGATCGTGTTCTCCAGCTCGCGAATGTTGCCCGGCCACTCGTATTGCAGCACCAGCCGCATCGCCTCCCGGCTGATCTCCTTTTTTTTCGTGCCGGTCTCGCGCGCCACCGCGCCCAGGAAGTGGTCGACCAGGAGCGGCAGGTCCTCCTTGCGATCGCGCAGCGGCGGCAGGACGATGTTCACGACGTTGAGGCGGTAGAAAAGGTCCTCGCGAAACTGCTCGGCGGCGATCATCTTCTTCAGGTCCTGGTTGGTCGCCGAGATGAAGCGCACGTCCGAGGTCCGGATCTGGTCCTTGCCGCCGAGCGGCCGGAATTCCTTGTTCTCCAGTACGCGCAGGAGCTTCTTCTGGAGCGACGAGCTCATCTCGCCGACTTCGTCGAGGAAGAGCGTGCCGCCGTGCGCGACCTCCAGGAGGCCTTTCTTGTTGGCCACCGCGCCCGTGAAGGCCCCCTTCATGTAGCCGAAAAGCTCGGCCTCGAGGAGCGTGCCGGGGAGGGCGGCGCAGTTCTCGGCGATGAAGGGCTTGTCCTTGCGCAAGCCGTTGTAGTGGATGGCGCGCGCGACCAGCTCCTTGCCGGTGCCGCTTTCGCCCGAAATCAGCACCGGATGGGCGGTCTCGACCACCTTGTCGAGCAACTGGTAGATTTTCTGCATCGGCTTCGACTTGCCGATGATGTTGGCGTAGCTGTACTTGGTCTCGAGCTGCTGGAGACTGGTGGCCAGGACTTCGCGCACTTCGAGCAGCTCGCGGCGCTGGCGCGAGAAGTCGCGCGCGTTTTGCAGGATGCCGGAGAGGTAGGCGAGGGAGGACTCGAGGAAGTCGATCTCCTCGGGGCCGAAGCGGCGCGCGCCGGCGCCCTCGAGGTAGACGACGCCGATGCGCCGCTCGCCGAGCAGGGCGGGCGCGCAGAGCACGGCGCGGGCGCCGCGGCGGTCGTGTGCGGGGTCGGGGAGGACCTGCGTTTTCCCCTCGGACAGGGCCTTGGCCAGGATCGCCTCGTCGTAGGGGAATTCCCCGGTCTTGTCGGGTGCCGGGTGCGCGGCGTGCGCCGGGCCCGGGGCGGCCGCTGCGCCGCCGGGGGCGCCCACG
>JACRIP010000207.1 GCA_016220045.1 Planctomycetota bacterium | reverse complement strand
TGGAGAAGCGGAGCGAGACGGAGCGGGCGCGCGAGCTCGGCTCGCTGCTCAAGCGCTGGAATCCGTTCGCTTCGTGGCGCGCGCCGCAGGAGACGGAGATCGCGGCGGCGCTCAAGGGCTATGCGGAGTTTTTTTTCCGCGAGATCGACACGCTCGACGTGGTGAAGCTGATCCTGGGCGACAAGCGGTTCGAGCTGGCGAAGCTCGGCGTGCCGCACCTGGTGGACCAGATGGGCAGCCGCGCGGAGCCGTTCTTCACCTTCTCGCCGGAGCTGACGGCGGGCTCGGGGAACATCCTGGACCAGTGGGCGGTGGGGACGGCGGGCGCGGAAAATTTCGCGGTGACCTGGCGCAACGCGTGGGAGCGGCCGGTGGAGGTCGTGGAGACGCGCGACCCGGTGTCGCTCCTGGTCTGCCGGTTGCGCCACGGCGTGCCGCTCTTCGCGATCCCGCACCTCGCGGAGTTCAAGAAGAAGTACGACCTGCTCACGGCCGAGGATGCGGCGCGGTGCTACGTGCTGCAGGACGCGGCCACCCTGCCCGAGCTGTAGCGGGGGAGGGGCGCGGAGGCACGTCGCGATTTTCGATTTTCGATTGTCGATTGGCGATTGGCGATTGGCGATTGGCGATTGGCGAATGGCGAATGGCGAATGGCGATTGTAGAATGACGATTGTAGAATGTAGCAGGTCTAGCCTGATCGGGAGTCTCGTGGCTCCTTGATTGTCCGGAGTCCGCAGCCGGGGTCCTTCGCCGGGCGGTCGTTCCGTACGCCCCATCCGTGCGGGATGTTGAGTTTCCAGCCTCGAATCGGCATTCGACAATCGGCAATCGACAATCCGGTCACCCCAACCCTGCGCGCTTCGCTCCCGCCCTCCCCCCCCTACGAGGTCGCTCCCCCACCATGAAGCTCCTCCTCGCCGACGACGAAAAGAGCATCCGCATCACGCTCTCCGACGACCTGCGCGCGGCGGGGCATGAGGTGGTGGACGTGGCCGACGGCCAGACCGCGCTGACGCGCGCCACGACCGACAGCTTCGACGCCCTGATCACCGACATCCGCATGCCCGGGCTCGACGGCCTCGAGCTGGTTCGCCGGGTGAAGACCGTACATCCGGACATCTTCGTCCTGGTCATGACCGGCTACGCGAGCATCGACCTGGCGATCGAGGCGATGAAGGCGGGCGCGCGCGACCTGATCCAGAAGCCGTTCCGCAACGAAGTCGTGGTGCTGCAGATCGGGCAGTTCGACCAGGAGCGGCGGCTGCGCGCGGACTACCGCAACCTCAAGGCCCAGGTGGAGGAGCGGTACAAGTTCCACAACCTGATCGGCAAGTCGCGCAACATGCAGGAGGTCTACTCGGTCGTCGAGACCGTGGCGCCGAACGACTTCACGGTCCTGGTCGAGGGGGAGAGCGGCACGGGCAAGGAGCTGGTCTCCCAGGCGATCCACTACAACAGCCCGCGTAAGGACAAGCCCCTAATCAAGATGAGCTGCGCGCAGTTCCCGGAGACGCTGCTCGAGAGCGAGCTTTTCGGGCACGAGAAGGGCGCGTTCACCGGGGCGGACCGGCAGAAGATCGGGCGTTTCGAGCAGGCGAACGGGGGGACGATCTTCATCGACGACATCGACGACATGACGCTGCCGACGCAGGTCAAGCTGCTGCGCGTGCTGCAGGAGCGGGAGGTCGAACGGCTGGGCGGGGTCAAAGTAACGAAGATCGACATTCGGGTCGTGGTGGCGACGAAGGTGGACCTCTTGAGCCTGGTCCGGGAAGGGCGGTTCCGGGAGGACCTGTACTATCGGCTGAACGTGGTGCCGGTCAAGCTGCCGCCGCTGCGCGAGCGCGAGGGGGACATTCCGCTCCTGGTCGATCACTTCGTCACGATGCACGCGAAGGGGAAGAAGTTCGAGATCGCGCCGGAGACGATCATGGCGATGGAGAACTATCCGTGGCCGGGGAACGTGCGCGAGCTGGAGAACGCGGTGGTGCGGGCGATTGCGCTGTCGGGGACCTCGACGGTACTGCGCAAGGACCACCTGATCAAGGCGCAGCCGCTGCTGGACCCGAACATGAAGGCGCAGAAGGACACGCGACCGCTGCGTGAGGTCGTGGCGGAGGCGGAGAAGCGGCACATCCTGCACTTACTGGATGTGACGGGCGGGCACAAGAGCGAGGCGGCGCGGCTCCTGGGGATCTCGCGCAAGAACCTGTGGGAGAAGATGCGCGAGTACAACCTGGAGTGAGGGGGGCGGGGCGAGGGCCGAGGGGTCAGGGACCAGGGACCATGGGTCAGGGGTCAGGGACGAGGGGTCAGGGACGAGGGGGCAGGGACGAGGGGGAAGGAGGAGGAGGGGCGCGGAGGTGCGCGACCGGTCATGCGGACGGATGCCCCCTCGATCTGGAGGGGCGGGCCTTGGCCTGTCCCCCGTCGCCGGAGGCGGAGGGGGATGCCGGCCCCGCCTGCCGAAAACGTCGGCGCGGCGGGGCGCCCACCCGCGGCGCGGTCGGCGACGACGGGGGAGCGGTGCGGCGCCGCCCGAGGCGGCTGCGGAACCGGGTGGTGCTGATCCCTCTTGACCGTCGAGGTGTACGCTACATACACTCCTGTGGCGCTACGGTTGGCCGGCGCGTTCGAACGCCGGGAGCGGGCGGCGTCGACCTGCGGCTGCATCGCCTGCTCGGATCGGAGTCGTCGCATGCGCGTGCTGATGGTTTATGCGAGCGCTCATGGCTCCACGGCCGAGGTGGCGGATTTCATTGCCGCGGCCTGGCGGGGGTGCGGTATCGAAACCGTCGTCGCCGCCGTGGGGGGAGCACCCGCCCTCGCGGGCTACGACGCCTATGTACTGGGGTCGGCGGTTCACAACAGCATGTGGCTGCCGGAAATGGCGCACTTCGTCCGGCGGGCGCTCCCGCAACTCGCCGCGAAGCCGGCCTATTTGTGGCTGAACTGTCTGCGGCTGCTGGAGCGGAATGGCTACGCGTACGTCACGAAGCACTACCTGCCCGCGCTGCTTGATCCCGGCCTGACCTTCCGTAAGATCGGCGTGTTTGCGGGCAAGATCGATCTTGCGACCCTCCGGATGGACGAAAGCTGGACGCTCACCTTTCGCTACGACGGACGCGAGTCGCCGGCGAGATTGGCCGGCGACCATCGCGATTGGAAGCTGATTCGCGCGTGGGCCGACGGGGTGGCGGCCGAGCTGGGATCGATCACGTGATCCGGCAGATCCCTGAGAGCATCAGGCTGCCGCTGCGGCCGCGGAAGCGACGAGCGGTCGCGCCGGCGGATGGTGTGGGCGGCGCCGCCCGGCGCCGGCTGGTGGACCTTTCCCCAGGCACCGCGCGCCGGGAACGCGCTCCGTCAACCCGGCTCCGTTCGTGGCGAATCGGGGTGGAGGCCGCATGAGATCTTGCCCCCGTTGTCCCTACGACGACGGCCGGATGTCGACGCCGCGCTCCCGGATGGGGCGGCGCGCGGCGGGTCCACCCTTCGTGCTCCTGGTCCTGGCGCGTGGGGCCGGCCGGCCGCTGGCAGGACTGCGCCCCCTTTTCCGTACGGCTGCCCCTGGACCGCGGTCACCCGGTCCCGCGTTATCCGCGCTCCGGACTGGGGGCGCTCTACCTCCTCACCGGCCCGCTCGCCTGCGTCAACCCGCTGCCGGCCGACGGTCCGCAGCGCTTCAGCCTGCTGATCACCAACGTCGATGGCGACGGGCTCCTGGCCGCGGCGGGTTGCTGGAAGACCAGCGCCCTGGCCAATGGCGAGTGTACCGTGGAAGTCGTCGCCCGCGACCACGCCGGCAACGAAGCCCGGGCTGAGCTGCGCGTGCGGATCGCCAACCCGGACGACTCCGGGCCGAAGTGATTCCGCGGTCGCGCGCGCATGCCCGTCGCGGCCGCCGGTCGCACGGCGAACCTCCCGCCCTCCACCCGCGGGGCGCGGCGATCCACTCGGGTGAATCGCCGATTTTCCGGCGTCGCTTTCTGGGCCAGCGCCCATGACGGAGCCCGATCGCCCGCCGCCGCCGCCGCACGGCGCGCCCGACACCGAGCCGACCCTCCAGGGTTCCCCTGAGGCGACGCTTCCGGCGGCGGGGAGAGCCGAGCCGACCCGCGTGGACGGCGCAACGCCCGGCGGCGCCGGTCCGGAGGAGGGCAGTCGGGAGAGCGGCAGGCTGGAGGTGACGCGCGCCGCCCCCGAGGGCCTGCGACCCAGCGCGGCGCCGACCGCCCGGGCCGCGCCGGCCCCCGCCCTCGCTTCCGCCCCCTCCCTGGCGCGTTCCTCACCCTCCGCGCCCGCGCTGGTTCCGGCGGGCGAACCCTTCGGACGCTACCGCCTGCTGCGCGAATTGGGCCGCGGCGGCATGGGCGTAGTCTACGAGGCCTGGGACGGCGACCTCGAGCGCCGGGTCGCCCTCAAGACCCTCCTCCCCGAGGCCGCCTCCACCCCACAGGCCGTGGAGCGCTTCCTGCGCGAGGCGCGCGCCGCGGCCCGCCTCCGCCACCCCCACATCGTCCCCGTCCACGCCATCGGCAGCTTCGCCGGCCGCCACTTCTTCACCATGGATTTCATCGCGGGCTCAAGTCTCGAAGCCGCCAAGAGCCGCCTGAGTCTACGGCGGTTCCTGGAGATCCTGCGGGACACGGCGCGCGCGCTCGGGGCTGCGCACGCCGCGGGGATCGTCCATCGCGACGTCAAGCCCGCCAATATCCTGCTCGACGCGGCCGACGCGGCCTACGTCGGCGATTTCGGCCTGGCCAAGGAGATCTCGGAATCCGCGGACCGTCGCCTCACCGCCAGCGGCGCCGCCGTCGGCACCCCGCACTTCATGGCGCCGGAGCAGGCCCAGGGCCGGGCCGACCAGGTCGGACCCGCCACCGACGTCTGGAGCCTCGGGGTTATGCTGTACGAGCGCCTCGCCGGGCGCCTGCCCTTCGAGGCCGTGAGCTACGTCGATCTCCTGATGTCGATCGTCCATGCCGAGCCGCTGTCGCCCGCCCGCGCGTCGGCGTCGGCCGCCCCTCTGCCCTCCGCCTCCGGCGGAACCGCCGGGGCGCAGCCGGCGCCGGGGCGGGCGCCGCGCGTCCATCCCGACCTCGAGACGGTGTGCCTGCGCTGTCTGGAGAAGGAACCGCGTCGGCGCTATGCCTCCGGGAGCGAAGTCGCCGACGAATTGGACCGTTTCCTGGCCGGCGAGCCGATCACCGCCCGTCCGCCGTCGCGCTACGAACGCGTCCGCCGCTGGGTGGGCCGGCGGCGCGCCGTGACCGCGGCGGTCGTCGCCGGTGTGCTGCTGGCGGGGGGAACCGGGGGGATCGCCTGGCGCGCGGCGCTGGAGTCCGCGGCCGCGCGCCGGCCGCTCCTGGAGAGCGCGCTGGTCCGCGAGGTGCAGGGTCCGCTGGCGGAGGCGATCGGCGCGCGCCGGGGCGGCGACGTCAAGCTGCTGGAACGGGTCGGCGCCGCGGCGGTCGCGCGCGCCGACGCCTTGCTGGCGCGCGAGCCCGAGCTGGCGGAGGCCCATTACCTGAAGGGCTGGCTGGCGCGTCTGCTCGGCCGGCTCGAGGAGGCGGAGCGCGAACTCAGCCGCGCGGCGGCGGCGCGGCCCAGGGACGCGGCGACGCACTATCCGCGCGGCCTGGGGCGCATCGCGCGGCAGCGCGAGCTCGCGCGGGCGGCGCGGCGCGCCGCGGCGGAGCGCCGGCGGGCCGAAGCCGCCTGGCG
>JACRIP010000199.1 GCA_016220045.1 Planctomycetota bacterium | reverse complement strand
GCGGAGGCGGGGGCGGCGGCCGGAGCGGGGGACCCTGCGCGCCCGAGCGTGCGCCGGGTCCCGCTCGGGCGATCGCTGGATGGCGGCGGCATGGCGGAGGCGGCATCCTCGACGGCACGGAGACGAGCGGGGGAACGGGAAGGAAGGGGGGCCCAGTCTAGCAAACGCCCGGCGCGCGGACAATGGCCTTGTCCGGCGCGGCGGCACGCGGAGGAGGGAACCCGTTGCGGGCCTGAGCGCCTACTCGCGCTCCAGGCAGCCCAGGTAAACCTGCTCGAGGTCCTGCCGATCCAGTTCCTGGCGGGTCCGCTCCGCCACCAACCGCCCCGCGTTCATGATCCCTACCCGGTCGGCGAGCGGGTGCATCCGCAGCAGGTCGTGCGTCGCCAGCAGGATCGCCCGCCCCTCCGCGCGCATCTGCGCCAGCAGCCGCAGGAACTCCGCCGCCGCCCGGGGATCGAGACCGCTCGTCGGCTCGTCCAGCAGCAGGAGCTCCGCCCCCTTCATCCTGATCGCCGCAATCGCGACCTTCTGCCGCATCCCCTTGCTCAGGTGCCGCGCCCGCCGCCCGACCGCCTCCCGCGGGAAACCGGTCTCCTCCAGCACGCGGTCACACTCCGCCGGCGTCGGGCGCAGACCCGCAAGCCGGCCCAGATAGCGCAGGTTGGTCCGCGCGTCGAGGTCGCCGTAGAGCGCCACGTCTTCCGGAATGTACCCTACATGCCGCCGGGACTCGAGGGATTGCGCCACCACGTCGAGGCCGCCGATCGTCGCCGTCCCCCGCGTCGGCCGGATGAAACCCAGCAGCAGGTTGATCGTGGTGCTCTTGCCCGCGCCATTGGCCCCCAGGAGCGCGTAGATCTCCCCGGGGCGGACGGCCAGGTTCAGCCCCGCCAGGGCGACGGCCCCGTCCTCGTACGTCTTGCTCAGGTCTTGGGTCTCGAGCATGCGAAGCGGTCTCAAAATGGGCCGGCCGGGCCGACCCGGGGGTCCGCCCTGCGACGCCGTACGGCGACACGCGCCTAGCGCAGGTCGTACCGGCCGATGCCCCGGAGTGCGGCGACGTAGGCCGCCGCCGCCAGGAACGCCGGCCAGAGCATGCGCGGCCACGCCCGCCCCAGCGCCGCGGCCGCCGGCTCCTCCCGGTACGCGAACGTCGGGATATTCGTGTAGATGGCCGCGGCCTCCTGCGGCGGCGATTGCCGGACGGCCGCGAGGTAGTAAGCGGAGAGGGAGCGCCGGTACGCGCCGACCTGTTCGCGGAAACTCTCGTGGCGCTGCTCGCCCGTGCCGGCGAGGTCCAACAGCGCCAGGCCGGTCACCGCCGTCGGCGACAGGGATGCCAGCCAGGTCTTGACCCGAGTCGCAGCCGCCCGCTCGGCTGCGTCGGCGCGATCGGCCTCGGCCTCCAACGGCAACGCCCGCTCGGCGACCAGCACCCGCTCCTCCATCCAGGAGGCGGGCGGAGTCCCATGATGGTCCTCGTCGAGCACCCGCCGCGCCGCGACGAAAAGCGCGCGCTTCGCGATATCGACTTCGAGCTTGGTGGCCGGCGGATGCAGCAGCTCGCCGGCGATCATCGCGACCCGGGGGAGGAAGAAGGTGAACAGCGCCCAGAGCAGGAGCAGCCGCATGAGACTGCTCCGTGAATCCGCGCCGCCCGTGGAGGCCCAGAGGCCGAGCATCCCCCAGAACGCCAGGTAGAGGAAGGCGGTGGCGACGAAGGCGACGAGCCGCAGCGGCTCGATCGCGTCCTGCGCAAAATGCCCGGCGCCGGCGCAGAGGAGGAACCCGACCGGCAGCGCGAGCGCGAACGACGCGGCGAGCCAAAGCAGCAGCCCGGTCGCCTTCGCCCTCAGGTAAATCCCCCGGTCCACCGGATGGCTGAAGAGCAGGCGCAGCGTCCCGCGCTCCTTCTCGCCGCAGACGGCGTCGAAGGTCAGCAGGATCACCCAGAGCGGGGCCAGGACGGTCAGCAGGAAGCCGAGGTCGAGGGGCCCGAACCGGCCGACCTGCGGACTCCAGGACGGATGGCCATCGGACAATTCGAGCCGGTGGGCCGGCGCCAGGCCCACGCGGACCGGGACGCCCGCGTCCTGGCTGCGGGAAATCCCCTCGGTCAGGACGCTCGCGGCGAGCGGCGGCTGATAGACCCAGCGGCCTTCGCGCACTCCGGCGGACAGCCACTGGTCCGGCGCGCGCCGCTCCCACTCCGCGCGCGCCGCGGCCGCGGCTTCCCGCACGCTCCCGGAGCGCTGCTGGAAGGCCACCCCGCCCCGGTAGATCGCGAGAACGATTAGGGCCAGCAGCAGCCCGGTGGTCACGCGTCGCGCCGGTTGCGCCCACAGCAAGTCCAACTCGTGCCGCAGCAGTCGCGCGAACCCGCAGCTCCCGGCGTCGACCGGCTCGCCCCTAGCGGACATCGTAGCGTTCCATCTGTCGGATCGATCCCCCGGCGGCAACCAGTCCGAACGCGGCCAGCAGCGCCGTCCCCGCGAGGAACCGACGCCACACTCCGGCCGCCGGCTCTTCCTCGTAGCGAAAACCGGGGACGGATTCCCAGTCAGCGAAGGCTTGCACGTTTTGCGCCCAGAGGGCGTTGAAGAAGGTCCCCAGGCGATCAAAGTAGTCGTCGACCTGCTTCAGGAAATGGCGGTGCCGCGCCGGATCGGTCCCCGTCAGGGCCATCGAGGCATTCAGGAACGCGGTGGCGGGAGAGAGGAGCGCGAGCCGCGCCGCCAGTTGCTCCTGGCGCTCGTACTCGCCCCGCACCTTCCCGATCGCCTCCTGGCGGCGGGCATTCAGGAAGGCGTTCGCCTCGGTCGCGAAGACGCCGGTCGGGTCAATCCCCCAGTCGGAGGGCGCCCGTTCGCTGCGGCTCATCCGGCTCCGGGCGAAGTCCTCCGGGACCTCGGGATGCGTCTTCCGGAGGTCGCGAATGAGCTCGCCGAACCGGACCGCCCGCCAGGCCTCCCGCGCCTGGTGGATGCCGGCCTGCTCGCGCCCGAGGAGGACCGGATCCGGCGCCGGGTGGACCGCCTGGGCGATCAGCACGGCGGCCTTGGGGATGAAGAAGAGGAGCACCACCCAGGACGCGAAGAGCCCGGTCAGGGCCGTCGCGGGCCGATGGGTCAGCGCCGAGGCCCACAAGGAGAGGAACAAAAAAAAGAGCAGGTAGGCGAGCGCGGCGCCGAGCAGCGCGAGGAGGCGCGGGAGGTCGGCCGGGCGGAGCGCCACCCCGAGGAGCGGGGGCGCGACGAGAATCCCCGCCGTCAGGGGAACCCCGAACGCGACCAGCACGAGCAGGGCGTGGGCGCTCCACTTCCCGAGCAGGAAGGTCCGCCGGGAGAGCGGGTGCGCGAGGACGAGGCGCAGGGTGCCGCGCTCCTTTTCGCCGCAGAGGGCGTCGTAGGCCAGGAAGATCACGAGCAGCGGCAGCAGGAAGGCGATCACGAAGCCGAGATCGAACGCGCCGAACCAGGCCGAGAGCGGGTCGGCTTCCGCGTTGCTCGCGACCGGCTGGGCGCGGCTGTGCGCGTCCAGAACGATTTGCTGTCCGAGGAAGTCCTCCACGCCCCGATCGAACATCGACAGCGGGGAGGGCGGCTTCACGACCCAGCGGCCGAAGTGATGCGCGACGTGGGGCCGCTTGCTCTCCTGCGCGACCCACTCCTCCTGGGCGAGCCGCTCCAGGCGGAGGTGTTCGGCCGCCTGCCGGCGGTAGAGCAGTGCGCCCTGGGTCACCGCCAGGAGGATGAGCAGCGCGGAAGTCAGGAACAGGAACCGGGAGCGTGGGCTCGCCCACGCCTGCGCCAGCTCGTGCCGGATCACCGTGAGGTACGCGTTCATGGGGACTCCGGTGCCGCTCGATTCCGCTCTCGTGTCACCTCATCCTCGAGCTCAGGGTTCCATCTCGGGTGTAGGGGCGACCCTTGTGTTCGCCCCGATGGGCCGAATCCGGTGGGGTGCATGTCCGCTTCTGCGGAACAAGAACGGAACCACAGAGACACAGGTCGGGCGATGCCCGAAACCCAAGCGCAAGGCTGGAGGTGCTTCGATTGGGCGATTTGGCGATTGTGTGATTGGGCGATTACGGAGCCGACGCGGTAGCGCCATCCCGCCAAGGCGACTGACGAAAAG
>JACRIP010000203.1 GCA_016220045.1 Planctomycetota bacterium | reverse complement strand
GCCGCGCGCCGCGCCAGGTCCAGCCGCAGGCGATGCTCCTCCGCATGCGCCAGCGTCTCCTCCAATAGCGGCCGATAGCGCGTCTCCGCGATCTCCCCGATCCGCTGCCAAATCGCCCCGATCACCGTCTCCACCTGCGGCTGCAACTCCGCCACCCGCTGCTCAAACGCCCCCGCCGCCGCCCGCACCTTGTCCTCCACAAAGGCCTGCTTCCGCTTGTCCGGATTCGCCAGGAACTTGTGGAGCAGCACCGCGCCGCCCGCCAACAGCGCCGGTTTCCAGGCGAGCGGATTCAGCACCAGGCCCAGTACCGTACCCACCCCCACCCGCCCCACTTCGTGCGCCGCCACATGCGTCGCCGTCTGCTTCGCTTTCGCCATCAGCCCGTCCACCCGGCACATCAGGCTCGTCAGCGCGTGACTCGCCCGGCCGATCGACGTGATCTCCTTCGCCATCGCGTCCATCCGGCCCAAGAGCGCCTCCATCCCCTGGTCCAGCCCGTCCGCGAATTTCCGGACCTCCCCCTCCCACGCGTCCCAGCGCTGCTCCAGGCCGCGCTCGACCTCGCTCGTGCGTCGCTGATAGAGCCCGACCGCGACCTCGCGATCGAACTGCTCCCACTTGCCCTTCTCGTGGTACTCGGCGGCGAGCAGCCGCACCTGTTCCTCGACCTTGGCGCGGTACTGCGCCACGAAGAGGTCCTTGGCCGAGGTCAGCGCCGCGCGGGCGCGCTGCCGCTCCTCGACCAGCCGGGCCTCGAACGACGCCACCTGCGCCAGGACCGCCGCGCGGCGCTCGTCGAGCAACGCACGATAGCTGTCGAGCAGTTGCTGCTCCTGGGCAAGCGCGGCGGTGTCCGGCAGAGCATCTAAGGCCTGAGCCCTATAGGCAGCCATTTCGCGGCGCGCCCGGGCGGCCAGGGCATCCACGCGTTCGGTCACCCACTCCCGGTAGGCGCCGAGGCGCGCGGGATCGCGGGCGACCTCCTCCAGGTCCTTGCGCAGCCCGGCGAACGACTGCTCGGGCGGCACGCCGGCCTCGGCCGGGCCCAGCGCCGAGCGGGCGTCGAGGGCGAAGACGCGCGCCCGGGCCGCCGCGGCCGGCAGGCTCGCGCCGCCGGCAATCTCGCGCACCCAGGCGCGGGCCTTCTCCACCGCCTGGGCCCGACCCGCGGGAGACAACTGGTCGATGTGCGTCACGACGATCAGGAGCGAAAGCGCCCGTCCGCTGCGCAGAATGCCGTCGAGAAAACGGCACTCCGACTCCGTTCCCAGCTTGTCGCCGCGCAGGGCGAAAAGGATGCAATCGGCCTCGCGCGCGGCGTCGAGCGTGATCCGATCGCGCACGCCCATCGGGTCATTCAGGCCGGGCGTATCGACCAGGGTGGTCCCGCCGCGCAACACCTCCAGCGGCAACCCGATGCGGATGCGCTGCACGGCGACCGACGGTTCGCCGGCAATGTACGGTCGCAGGTCGGACTTCGAGCGCAGGTCGCGGATGGCGCCGCCCGGCTCGAAGCCGCCGCCGGTGACGACCGAGTCGAGCAGGGCGCCGTACCGGGCGATCCGGCTGCTCCCGGAGTGCCGCGCCACGTAGTCGCGCAGCCGGGTCAGGGCCTCCTGAACCAGCCAGCGACCCTCGAAGTACGGACATTCGGCGTAACTCACCTCGAGCACGGCGGTGGTGGTGGAGGTGCTTTCGCCGACCGGGCTGACTTCTTCGCCGCCGATGAGCTGATTGAAGAGGCTGCTCTTGCCGTGCTTCATTTCGCCGACGATGGCGATGCGGCAGCCCTGCGGCTCCAATTGCCCCAGGAAGTCGATCACCTGGCGCTCCAGCTCCCCACATCCCAAGGCCTGGGCAAGGCGCAAGAGGTGGGTGCCGCGCCGGCGGGCCTCGTCGTTCGCGACGCCGCGCGCGGTCATGAGCACGCCGGCGTTGGCCGCGCCGCGGCCGCCGCGCCGCCAGAAGCCCGCGATCACGCCCAGGAAACCCGACTTCGCCTCGCTCGGCGCGGTCGCGCCCGCGGGGGCGGGGGGCGGCGGCAGCAGCGGCGCGGCGGCCGCCGCCTGTTCGATCCGGCGCGCCAGCGCGTCGCGCCGGGCGCTGAGCGGAGCCAGCGGGACGGCCAGCCCTTCCATCAGCCGCTTCAGCAGCTCGAAGGTCTCGCAGGTGGGGCGGCCGGCGCCCTCGATTAAGGCTAGTACCTGATCGGCAAGCCGGCAGCGCGATTCCTGGGAGACGCAATCGCTGTGCACGACTTCCAGGACCCGGGGCAGGGTCTCGGCCGGACGCGGCGGCGACTCCAGGAGGGCGAGCGCCGTGGCGCGCCCGCGCGCGCTCTGCCATTCGGCGGGCCCGAGGGTCTGCTCGGCGACGAGCTGGAAGGCCCGCAGCTCGCCGGGGAGCAGGAGCGCGTCGGAGTGCGCGACGCCCGCGAGGAAGGCGAGCGCGGTGTAGCGGAAATTCCCGGCGTAGGGCAACGGGACGAATCCCTCGGGTAGCCGCACCGGAGGGAGGGACGGGGCGAGGTCGGCCATGGCAACCTCCAGAGGAGGATCGGGCCTGGTTCACACCGGCCGCAACCGGGGGGGGGGGGCGGGGGCGGGTTGAGAAGGGAGCGGCTGGCCGGGGGAGGGCCCCCCGGATTCACCTGATCCAGCGTACGGAGAGCATCCGCTCGACCCGGCGGAAGTGCGTGTCCGCGGTCACGATGGTTCCCCCCACACTCTCCGCCGTGGCGGCCACGAAGGCGTCGGCGTACGGCAATCCGGCATCGACACGGTAGCGCGGAACGCGCAGGACCAGCTCCAGCGGCGCCGCGACCAGCTGGATCGGCAACGCCGACAGCGCCGGAAGCAGCGCTTCTTCCGCACGCTCACCTTGCAGGCTCCGCACCCGACAGAGCACCTCGCCCAGCGTGAACAGGCCGAGGTGCAGCGTCACCTCACCCGCGCGCGCCTGCTTCAGCAGCTCCTTGACCGCGCGCGCGCCGGGCTCGGCCTGCAGCCACGCCAGCACCGCGGACGCGTCGAGAACGAAGCTGGTCGCTTTCGTCGTCCCGCTCATGCTCCTCGATGATCTCCTGCGCGAGGGATCGGGTGGGGTGGGCCAGAATCCCGCTCAGGTACTCGATGGGGTCCTCCGGCAGCACCCAGACCTCCATCCGATCCGGTTCGATGACGCGAAAGCTCAGCTTTCGGCCCGTCGCCAGGCGCAGCTTCTCGCGTACGCACCGCGGAATCGCCACCTGCCCCTTGCTCGAGAGCGTTGCCACTGTCTGCGTTCTTTGCGGCTTCGCGGGTTGAGCCATGGCAAACCTCCTCACCTGGGTCTGACCATCTTACTCCGGCTGCATGCGACAGTCAATCCCCAACCGGTAAGACGGCAGGGCCCCAAGCCGGCCCCCGTGGGGGGGGCGGGGCGGGCTGATCCTTACCCACAAGTCCGGCTGCTGAACACCGTACACTGCAGGTTCCTGTCGTCGGGGCGGGCCTTGGCCTGTCCCCCGTAGCCGGAGGCGGAGGGGGATGCCCGCCCCGCAGGCCGCGGGATGTGGCCCATCGGGGCGACCACAAGGGTCGTCCCTACGTCAAGCCGCGCCTCCCTTCCCGGTGCGCAGGCGTCGCCCCGGCGAGGAGGGCCGGTGTCCAGCAAGAAGCTGTGGGTAACGAGCAGCGGAGCGGGGGAACCTCGGCCCCTACGTACGGGTCTGAGGGTCCTGGCGTCGGGACGCGGTTCCCGCGCCCCGAGCGGCCACGCGGGGCACGATGCGCGAGCATTCGCCCCATCTCCCCCCGCCGAAACCCCTTGACACCGCCCGCCGGATCGCTAGAATGCTGCGCTTTCCGGCTCCCCCGGGGGCGCAATCCCGTCCCCGGAGACCCTCGACCATGCGTATCGACGTCATCTCGCTCTTCCCGGCCATGTTCGCGGGCGTCCTCGGCGAGTCCATGCTGAAGATCGCCCAGGACCAGGGCGCGGTCGCCGTGCACGTGCACGACCTGCGCGATTACACGCTCGATCCGCACCGCAAGGTCGACGACCGCCCGTACGGCGGCGGTCCCGGCATGGTGCTCGCCCCCGACCCGGTCTTCCGGGCCTACGAGGCGATCGCCCCGCTCGGCCCGCCCGGCGCCCGCCGCTTCCTGCTCTCGCCCGGCGGCCGCCGACTCGATCAGGCGTTCGCCCGAGAACTGGCCACGGCCCCCGGACTCCTCCTCGTCTGCGGACATTACGAGGGGTTCGACGAGCGCATCCGCCGCGGGCTGCCGCTCGAGGAACTGTCGATCGGCGACTACGTGCTGACCGGCGGCGAGATCCCGGCCATGGTCGTGCTCGACGCCGTCATCCGGCTCTTGCCCGGCGTGGTCGGCGACCCGGCCTCGGTGATCGAAGAGTCCTTCAGCGACGGACGCCTCGACTGTCCGCACTACACGCGGCCGCGCGCGTACCGCGGCATGGAAGTCCCGGAAGTCCTGCTCTCCGGAGACCACGCCAGGATCGAAGCCTGGCGCCACGAGCAGGCGCTCCTGCGCACCCGCGAATTGCGGCGCGACCTCCTGGAGGCGCGCCCGGCACCCGATCCCTCAGGAGACCCGTCATGAACCTGCTGGAAAACTACGAGAACCTGTACCTGCGCAAGAAACCCTTCGCCTTCGACATCGGCGACACCATCGACGTCCACGTGAAGATCGTCGAAGGAGACAAGGAACGCATTCAGGTGTTCACCGGGACGGTGATCAAGAAGAAGGGCGGCGGCCTGCGCGAGACCTTCACGGTGCGCCGCATCGTCCAGGGCGAAGGCGTGGAGCGCATCTTCCCGATGCACTCGCCGAAGGTGCACGACGTGGTGGTGAAGAAGAAGGGCAAGGTCCGTCGCGCCAAGCTCTATTACCTGCGCGATCGCGTGGGCAAGGCGACCAAGGTCAAGGAACGGGTCTGGGAGCGTCCGACCGTCGAAGCGGCGGCGGCTCCGGTGGCGGCGGCGGCTGTGGCCGCGGTTGCCGCGGTCCCGGCGGCCCCTGCGGCAGCGGCCGTCGCGCCCAAGAAGTAGCCCGGCGGCGACGGCGCGCACCCCGCGCCGCGCGCATTCGGCGACTCGACAGTTATCGGAACCTCTCGCGGAGGCGGGCCACCCTCGTGTGGCCCGCCTCCCGTCGTTTCTGCGACCCCGCGGCACCCGCGCGCCATCGGGGCAATCCTGCGCCACAAGGGTCCCAAGCACTTCGGGGATCGCTCGCGAGGTCTCCGGCGATGGTGGTGCAGGCCTTACGGCCAGCACCGAAGGGCCACAGTTCGCGGCCATTTGCGACCGCCTCTTAAGGCGGTGCGCATGCCGCTG
>JACRIP010000202.1 GCA_016220045.1 Planctomycetota bacterium | reverse complement strand
TCGGGCCGCTAGCGCGCGTTCGTAGGGGCGGTTCGCGAACCGCCCCTACGGCGGACGGCCTGCGCAATACCGGACATGCACCCGCGCCGTGCCCTCGTGGGATCGTCTACGTCGCGCCCCCCAGAGCGGCAGGGGATCTGGCCTTGTCCTCGAGTTGTCCGAGCACCTCGGCCAGCGTGAAGGGTTTCTGCAGGAAGGCGTCGGCGAAGCGGTAGTGGGGATTGGCGCGCGCCTGGTCCGGCGCGACGTCGGTGACGGCCACGAGCCGCAAGGCCGCGCAGGCGGTGCGCAGGGACTCGGCGGCCACCGCCGCCTGGGCCGCGGGCAGGTCGAGGAACACCAGGCGGGCCCCGCCCTCCCGCGCCGCCGCCGTCGCCGCCGCCACGTCGGCCGCCAGCCGATGCGGCCGCTCGCCCATCAGGTCCGCCCAGAGCTGCCGCATCTCCGACCCCGCCGCGAGAATGATCGTCGGCTCGCACCCGCGCCGCGCCGGGGCGTCGGTCGTCGGTCCGGGATCTGCCGTAGGCTGCACCGGATGCCGCAGCGGCAGCCGCAGCGTGAAAACGGTGCCTTTGCCCAAGGTGCTCCGGCAACTCAGGTCGCCGCCGTGACGCCGTACCGTCTGCAGCGACATGTATAGCCCCAGCCCGCAGCCGCGCCGGCCGCCGGCCGCCCCGGATTTGGTTGAGAAGAACGGCTGGAACAGGTTGGCGACCGTCTCCGGCGGCATGCCGCTTCCCGTATCCTCAAACTCGATGCGCACGCGTCCCAGCACCGCCGCCGGCGCCGCCGGCGCCGCCGCGCTCACCGCAAGATTCGCCGCCGCGCCGCCCGCCGACTCCGCGGTCGGCGTCGGCGTCGGCGCCGGCTCCGCCGCCGCATCCGACTCCGCCTCGATCCGGATCGTCAGCGTCCCGCCCTGCGCCATCGCTTCCTTGGCGTTCAACAGCAGGTTCATGAACACGCTCTGCAGCAGCCCCGGATTCGCCTCCACCGGCGGGACGGGCGAATAGCGCCGGTCCACCAGGATGCCGCAGTGGTCCAGTTCTCCGGAAACCAGCCCGGCCACCGCGTCCACCAGCCCCGACAGGTCGGTCGCCTCGTAGCGGTCATCGCGCCGGCGCGCGTACACCAGGAGCGCCTCGGTCAGCGCGCGTCCCTGCCCCGAGGCCGTGCGCACCGCCTTCACCAGCTTCGGCGCCTGGGCCGGGTTGTGCTCGGCCAGCTCGGCGTACCCGGAGAGCGGCGTGAGCAGGTTGCGGAAATCGTGCGACACGCCCGCGACCAGGAGCCCGAGCGTGGCCATGCGCTCCTCGCGCGCCAGCTCGTCCTGCAGCGCCCGGCGATCGGTGACGTCGAGCAGAATCCCGACGTAGCCGACGTGCGCTCCCCCCGCATCCAGATAGCGCCGCAGCGCCAGCGCCCCCAGGAAGGGCCGCCCTTCCCGGCCGGCGAACTCCCGCTCCAGCTCCAGGTCGGTTCCAGCATTCACCTGAGACATGGCCCGCTCCGCGAGCCCGTGCGAACCGAGCAGCAGTTCGAGTCCCGCCGCGCCGACCACGTCCGCGCTCGCCCGGCCCAGCAGCCGTTCGCAGCCCGGGTTCCAGGTCGCGATCCGCCCGTCCAGCCCGGCCACGAAAAGCCCCACCGGCGCATGCCGCAGCACCTCGGCCAGCCGATGCTCGGTCTCCTCCACCCGGCCCGCCAGGATGCGCTTCTCCGCCAGCGCCCCGAGCAGCGAAGCGAGCGCCGCCAGGATCGCCAGGTCGCCGCGCCGGAAGCGGTCCACCGCGCTCAGGGAGTCTACGTAGAGCACGCCCAGGCTGTGCGTTTCGGATTCGATCGGCACGCAGAGCACCGACTTGATCCCCGCGGACAGGATGCTCTGGGTCGCGCCGCCGGATTCCGGAAAGGAGGTCAGCACCGACACGCCCTCGCGCAGGCAGGCGTCGATCACCGTCTTCGAAATCACCATGCGGTCGAGCGCCGCCGTCGGCCCCTGCCGCCGCACCAGTTCCAGGCCCTGGAACCCCGGTTCCTGGGGCAACAGCACCACCGCCGCACGGTCGCCGCCCAGCGTGTCCAGCGCCACCTCAAGCCCCGCCGCCATCGCCTCCACCAGACTCGGGTGCGCCGCCGAACCCGCCGCCAGCTTGTGCACCCCCGCCAGGGCGCGGCGCAGCTTCTCCGTCCCCGCCGCGTCCCCGGGCTCGGCCACCAGGTCCCAGAACCCCTGCTCGCGCACCGCAATCCGGTCGCACACCGAGGCCTGCGCCTTCGTCCACCCGGTCTCCACCGCCACCAGGCGCGTCGTCGTCCCCGCCGCCGCCGTGTCCCGCACCACGTGATACTGCAGCGCCGTCTCGCCGATCACCAGCAGATCGCCGTCGGTCAACTGCTGCCGCTGCACCCGGTGGCCGTTCACGAAGGTCCCGTTGCGGCTCTCCAGGTCCACCACCACGTCGACCTCGCCCAGCCGGTCCAGCAGGCAGTGGCTGCCCGAGATCCCCGGATCGTTGAACCGGATCTGGCAGTCCGGCGAACGCCCTAGGGTGAACCGACCAATCGACGGAATGACGAAGGAGCGCCCCGTCCCCTCTCCCCGGAGCACCCGCAACTCGGCCTTCATGCACGCCTCCGCGAAGGGGAGATCCCGGACACATGCACCGGGACTGAGAGCTGTCAATCCTAGCATCGCGGGCGGGTGTGCGTCAAGGCCGGCGCTCATTAAAATGACCGACCTGATCTCCCGTCTACGCCAATCCCCCAGGTTGGCGTAGCGGCGGACCCCTGTGTCCGCCCCGCCTGCCAGGCCCGGTCGCGGCGCCGGGGCGGACACGGGGGTCCGCCCCCACGTCCAGCGCGCAGCTATCCCGCCCGGCGTGGACGGGCCGCTAGCCCTACTTTCCGGGTTATCCGGCTCGATTGCCCTGGAAGCCATGTAGCGCGTGGAGTTCCGGGCAGGAAGGTTGTATATACCAAAGGCCTACTTGGATCGGT
>JACRIP010000204.1 GCA_016220045.1 Planctomycetota bacterium | reverse complement strand
CGGGGCGCCTCACGAGGCGCCCCTACGCCGACCGGAAGAATCGATGTTTACAGGACACTACCGGGAGGGGGCGGGCGGTCGGACATGAATCTCCTTCCCCTCCCGCGTCGCCGGATAGAGCACGAGACTGAAGTTGTCCCCGTACCGCGCGAGATCCGCCTCGGTCGCGACCACCTCATCCACGGCGCAGGAAAAACCGATCCGATGGCGGTAGACGCGCTTGGCGGTCCCCCGCCGGTCCGCTCCCTCCTCCACCACCACCAGAATGTCGAGGTCGCTGTCCGGTCGCATTTCCCCGCGGGCGGCGGAGCCGAAGAGCAGGATGCGCACCGGTTGAACGGCTTCCGTCACCCGGCGAACCCACTCGCGCAGGGTCTCCGGATCCGGATGCATGATGGATCTCCGGCACGAACCTGAGACGATTCTACGCGGGAGCAGGCAGCGCGACAAGGGAAAGGACCCGCGATCATTCGCAGCGCCGGCCCCGGCCGCCGGCACGCGGCGTTGTGCCGGCAACTCCGCGCGGGCCCTGGCCGGACCCGATGCCGGGGGCCCACCGACGGTGCTTGGGCACCCGCCCCGCACGACACCCTTCGGGCGTGCGCCAGGACTCCGGGTCCACGAGACTTCTAGACCCTCAGTCCACCGTCCCGTCCCCGGTCCTGTCCCCTCCGGTCCCGCCCCCTCAGGCCAGCAATCCCCTCTTGCGGAGAATCTCTACGTACTCCTCCGCGGACAGCGGACACGTGCACAGATCGTAGACCTGCCGGATCGTATCCAGCTTCAACTGGAGTTTCATCAACTTCAGCAAGGCGACGCCGTACGCCTTGTACCCGCTTCCGTGCGAGGTCTTCGTCTCAGCGCCGGTCCATTTCCCTTCATGCTCGTGGTGGAAGTAGAGATGGTCGCCCTCCCTCGCCACGAACCCCTTCGCACGCAGCGACGCTTCG
Source organism: Planctomycetota bacterium (assembly GCA_016220045.1). Lineage (GTDB taxonomy): Bacteria > Planctomycetota > MHYJ01 > WSZJ01 > JACPWG01 > JACRIP01. Next base: position 2,176 of record JACRIP010000204.1, on the reverse strand, counting down.
ATCTGCTTGCGATCGACCTGCATCAACTACGCCTCGACGAAGAGTTCCGCGAACTGCTGCTTCAGTTGCCGGGCCAGCCCCATGACCTGAGTCTGCGCGAGGCCCTGGTAGCAGCGATAGAAGTACACCAGCTCGTGCTCGAAGTTCCGGACCGCTTCACTGGGGGTGGGTCCCATCGCGCTGAGGTTCAAGGTCTCATTCAGCGCGAAGTAGTCATCGTCCTCGCGCCACACCCTTACTCCGATCGGACGGCGCGCGACCAGGTGAACGCCGGAGCCCGTGAAGTTCAGAAGCTGAATCACGCCCGGGATCCGGTCCTCTCCGATCTCCGGTTCGCAGCGCGGCTCGGCGGAAGCCCCGCCGAAGCTTACGTCCGCGCGCTCAAAACCGCTGGGGATGATGGGCTGCAAGCAACCTCTCGAGCTTCGCTCCGCGACCGTCACCGGACCACCTCCTCGGTCATGCTCTTACGATAACGCTCCGTGATCAGGGACTCGAAATGGGCCTTGGTGTAGGCGTGACCGGCATCGAGGTAGTCGGCGATCTTCGCGAACTTCAACGGGCTCTTTTCGCTCGCCAGTGCGAAATCGAAGTCAAGGAGGATGGCTTCGCGCGCCTTATCGCTGGATCGCAGCGACTCCAACCGCGTCGTCAGTGTCCCGTCGCCGCACGGCTTGGCAAGAGCGATCGCGATCTCCGCCGGCGGGGCCGCATCCTCCCCGGGCAACTCCACGCGCACCTTCAGGAAGTCGCTCAAGGGAACCGTGTGGTCCCGGCGCGCGAAGGGAATGATGTTGATGTAGCGCAGTCCGACGCGCGTCAGGCCGTCAAGCTGGAAGCGCTTGCCGATGCCGGTGAGACAGGCGAGCGCCTCCTCCTTGAATCCAGCGAAACCGGGATAACGTTTCGTCGTATACGCGAGGCTGTTGATTGCGATCGAGATGTAGCGCGTGCCCTCGGCGTTCGTGAACTTGTAGTGCTGAAGGGCGGGCGCTTGCTGGGGAAGCGACGTGGGTACATGGACCTCCGGAAGCTCTCGCCGCACCGCCGCGTAGATTTCGTCGCGGTGACACTCGATCGCAGGCTCGCCGGGAAAGTGCAGCTCGCTGGTCGTTTCGCTCAGCGGCGCATTCGGATAGACCGCGGGAACCGGTTTTGGCCGCTTGCTCATCCTTGACCTCGGTGGCGGTGGTTACCTGGCATGCGCGCTCCCGCTCGCTCCGAGCAGCGCAAGAGGTTCGAGGGTCGCGCGTGCAAGCAGGGTCGGTTCCTCCCGCAGGTCGGCCCCGCCCCGGACGCGCACGTGAGTGGGCACGTGAGTGGAGGTGGATCATAGGTCGCTCCGCGGTCCGGCGTCAACCGATGCGTGAATCGCGACGCCCTCTCCCCTTGCCGCTCCGTGTCCCCCCTACCGCACGAGTCGGTACCCGATCCGGCGCGGTGACACGAGGCGCCGCGGCCCCGACGGCGTGACCTCGATCTCGTCGCGCAGGCGGAGGATGATCTTCTCCCCGGCGCAGGTCGCCTCTGAAGGCCCGCACAGGAATCCCTACGCCCTCGATGCCCCACTCCTACGCCGGCAGTCCGCGCTCCGGCCGACGCACCGCTTTGGCCAGGAGACAGCGCTTCATGTGCATGGCATGACCCTCCGCCAAGGTCGCGCACAGACGCCGTTCCCGCTCGGCCACGTCGCGTCGCAGCGCAGCGCATCGCTACAGTGCAAGGCCGTGGGCGCGCGGTCAAGAAGACAACTCAGCATCATCCCCCAGTCGTTCGAAGCGCCGGCCCCGGCCGCCGGTGCCGCGCCACGCGACCTGCCGGCCGGGTAGCGGCAACCGCACGCTATCCTCGGCCTGCTCACCTCTCAGGGAACCGCCCGATGGCCCCAAGGGCGCCCCCGATGTACGATGCCGGACAGCACGCCGACGCCCTCCGCCCCCGGTGGCGCGCGGGGTGACGCCGTTCGCATGCGTTCGTACGCGCCGGCGCGGCGACCACCCGGACGGTCCGTGCCGGCCTGCCGTTGGAGTTGCGTAGCGTGAGCATGACCCTGCCATCCGGAGAAGCCCCGCAGCCGCCCGGGGCAGCGCCGACGGCCGGCCGCCCGGCCTCCCGCCGCACTGCGCCCGCGACGGGCGGGCGTGCCACGCGTGACACGCCCGCCACGCGCCCCGCG
>JACRIP010000201.1 GCA_016220045.1 Planctomycetota bacterium | reverse complement strand
CGCCGCGGCGCCCTTCGGCAGGCCCCGCGTCGCGGCGCCGAGGCGCGCGAAGAAGGTCTCGGCGAAGGGGTCCTTGCGGTCGAAGGCGACGCGCTTGATGTTGATCAGGTTGAGCGGCGAGATATTGTCCGAGGTGATGTTGCCCCCGGGCGTGCCGCAGCCGAGGGTCATCGACGGCATCAGGTGGGTCGTGTAGCCGACCGCGCCCTGCGTCGACGGGGTGTTCACCAGGAAGCGGTAGGCGGGCTTCTTGAGCGCGAATTCGAGCACGACCTCCGGGTTGCGCGAGTGCACGACGATCGAGTGGCCCATCCCGCCGTAGCGCAGCACCTCGAGGCAGCGCTTGCAGGCCGCATGCCATTCAGGCTCGGTATAGAACCCGAGAACCGGCTCCAGCTTCTCCATCGAGAGCGGCTCGGACGGGCCGACGCCCGTCAACTCGGCGAGGATGAGCTTCGTGCCCGGGGGCAGCGCGATGCCCGCCTTCTGCGCGATTTTCTCCGGGGAAAGCCCGACCGTCTCCGGGCTCATCAGCTCGCCCTTGATGATGGTTTTTTCGAGCTTCTTCTTCTCGTCGGGCGTGACGAAGTACCCGCCCTGGGCCTTGAAGGCGGCGATGACGGCGTCCCGGATCGGAGCTTCGACGACCACCGCCTGCTCCGAGGCGCAGACCGTGCCCCAGTCGAAGCTCTGGCTCCTGACGATGCACTTGACCGCGTGCTCGATGTCTGCAGTTTTTTCGATGAAGCAGGGGACGTTGCCCGGGCCGACGCCGTAGGCGGGCTTGCCGGAGGAGTAGGCGGCCTTGACCAGGCCGGAGCCGCCGGTGGCGAGGATGAGGGAGGTCAGCTCGTGACGCATCAGCTCGGTCGTGCCTTCCATCGTGCAGACCGTCATGCAGTGGGCGATGCCTTCGGGCGCGCCGGCCTTGACCGCGGCGTCGTGGACGACCTTGACCGCGGCGCTGGTGCACTTGACGGCGCGCGGATGGGGCGAGATGACGATGGTATTGCGCGCCTTGACCGCGGCGATGCACTTGAAGAGCGCGGTGGAGGTGGGGTTGGTGGTGGGGACGACGGCGGCGATGACGCCCATCGGCTCGGCGATCTCGAGGACGCGGCGCGCGTCGTCGCGGCCGATGATGCCGACGGTGCGCATGCCCTTGATCGCGTCCCAGAGGAAGCGCGTGCAGAGCTCGTTCTTCTGCGTCTTGCCGTCCACGGTGCCCATGCCGGTCTCTTCGACGGCGAGGCGGGCGAGCTCGCCGGCTTTGGCGAAACCCGCCTCGCACATCGCCGAGACGATGCGGTCGATCTCCTCCTGGGAGAGCTGGGCGAGCGCCGCCTGGGCCGCGTGGGCGCGGGTCAGGAGGTCGCGGGCCTGCTGGATCGACTCAAGATCGGTTTCGGCCATGCGTCGGGGACCGTCGAAGGAGGCGTGGCGGGGGGTCTAGAGGAAACACCCGGGGTGCGGGAGCTACTTCATCCCGAAGGACTTCTTGATCTCGCGCACCAGGGTCTCCTTGTTGGCGGTCGAGATCTCGCGGCCGGAGAGGCCGATGTTGGCGACGTCGCGCGCGAGCTTGCGCAGGTCGTCGACCTTCATGATGTCGAGGTTGGTGATGGTCTCGGGGGTGAGGCGCTCGGTGCCGCGCCGCCAGGGCGGGGACCAGACGAGGTCGAGGGTGGGGAGGAGATGCTCGACCTCCTCGTGCGGGCGCGGAATGACGTGGGCGGCGAGGAGTTCGCCGACGCGCTTGGCGGCGGCGGCGCCGGCGTCGACGGCGGCCTTGACCGCGCCGACTTCGCCGCGCACCATGACGGTGGAGTAGCCGTGGTCGATCAGTTCCTTGCCGATGAGGATGACCTTGGCGGCCTTCACCATCGCATCCGACGCCTCGATCGAGCCGACCAGGCCGCGGGTCTCGATCATTCCGAGCGCGATCCGTTCGTCCATTCCGGCCTCCAGAAGACAGGGTTCCGCCCCGATCCCCCGTTGCGAGAGGGTGCGCCGCCTCCCCGGGGAGGGATTGGGCATCATGCGGAGGGGGGAAGCGCGGCCATTCTACCGGGGGCAGGGGCATTTGCAAGCGCTTTTTGCCCGGGCGGGCGCGCCGGGCGGCGGGCGGTTACTGGTTGGGCGTCAACGGGTAAGGAACAGTTGCGTGCTCCCGGGCGGGGCGGGTATCCTGGCGCGGTCGACGTGTGCAAGGAGGCTCTCAGGGTGGCGACCGGACCCCGGCGAATCCTGTATCTCATCACCGAGCTTGACCCCGGGGGCGCGGAGAAGTCGCTCTACCAGATCGCGGTCCGGCTCGACCGGGCGCGCTTCGCGCCCTACGTGGCCTCCCTTACCGGGGACGGGGAAGTCGGGCGGTGGCTGGCGGCGCGCGGCGTGCCGGTCATTCCGCTCGAGATGCGCCACAAGCTGGATCTTCGCGCCTTCCGGCGGCTGGTGCTCTTCCTGCGCGAGCAGCGGATCGAGATCCTGCACACCTTTCTGTTCCACGCCAATCTGCTCGGGCGGCTGGCGGCGCGGGTGGCGCGCACGCCGGTCGTGGTGTCGGCGGTGCGGGTCGCCGAGGGCGAGCGCGGCTTCCACCTGGTCCTTGATCACTGGACGAGCGGGTTGGTGGACGTGGTGACGACGAACGCGCCGGAATTGACGCGCTTTACGCGGCGGGTCGGGCGCATTCCGGACGCCAAGCTGGTGACGATCCCGAACGGCGTGGACTGGGAGCGCTACGCGGCGCCGGGCGCGCTCGCGGCGGCCCTGCCGGGCGACCCGGGCGATCGCCGGATCATTGCGATCGGGCGGCTGAGCCGGCAGAAGGGGCTCTGCCACCTGGTGCGGGCCTTCGCGACGGTGGCGGCGCGGGAGGCGCGGGCGCGCCTGGTCCTGGTCGGGCGCGGCGAGGAAGAGGCGGCGCTGACGACGGAGGTGGCGGCCCTGCCGGCGGGGGCGCGCGGGCGGGTGGACTTCCTGGGCTGGCGGGCGGACGTGCCGGCGCTCCTGGCGCAGTGCGAAGTGCTGGCGCTGCCGTCGCTCTGGGAAGGGATGCCGAATGTCGTGCTGGAGGCGATGGCGGCGGGGAAGCCGGTGGTGGCGAGCGCGGTGGGCGGCGCCGTCGACCTGGTGCGCGCGGGCGAGAACGGGTTCCTGGCGCCGCCGGCCGATCCGGAGCGGCTGGCGGCGGCGCTGCTGACGGTGTTCGACGATCCGGCGCGCGCGGCGGCGATGGGTCGCGCCGGGCAGGAGCGGGTGCGTCGGGAATTCACCTGGGACGCGGCGGCGGCGGCCCATATGCGCCTCTATGACGCGTTGACCGGCCGGCGGGCGTTCCGGACTTGACTTGGACCCCCGCTCTCGGGTAGCGTACGGAGCGTTCCCCATTCCCCTGCCGAAGAACCTTGTGAGCTGGAGGGTAATGCCGATGCTGCGCGGACGGGTATTGGCGGTCGCCTGGGGTCTCGTGGTGATTGCGAGCGCGTCGCTGGCGGTGGCGTACAAGTTCGGCGACGACTGGGCCTTCGGGCGCTGTGCGACCTGCAAGAAGCTGTTCAAGCACACCGGCATCGACCTTTCGGCGCGCGCCGGGCAGGCCGTGACCTTCCTGGCCGAAGACTACGTCTTCCGCGCCAAGCACCTGGACTCCAGCGGCTGGAAGTGGGCCGTAATCGTCGGCGACACGCGGAACACGCAAACCTATGTGATCTGGCACGTGGACAAGGTCCCGAGTTTCAAGGCGGGGGACCCGGTCACCGGCAAGCAGATCGGGGTGGTCGCCGACCTCAAGGGAAACACGCACATCCACGTGGGGCTGCGCTCGGCGCCGTTCAATCTGAACCTGTCGATGAAAGGCGCGCTGCCGGCCTGTACGCACAAGCCCAAGGGCCTGCCGATCTTCCCGGAGAAGTTCATGGCGACGTCTGGCGGCGTAATCCAGATCAAGTAGCGGCGGGTGGCGGCGGGGTAGATGGCCACCGAACACACGGAACGAACCGACCGACGATCTTCAGACGTTACGCCGCGACTCGAGTGCGGGAGAGCTGCGCGAGACGGCCGCGGAGTGTCGCCCGGAGCCCACGCTCGTTCGTAGTTCCGCCTTCAGGCGGAACGATGGGCCCCTGCGGAATCGCTCCACTCGGTGTTTCACCTGCCATCCCGTGGGACCGCCGCTGCCCATGCGCCGCGCCTCTTCGCCCCCATCCTCGCCCCTGATCCCTCGTCCCTGCCCCCTGGCCCCTCGCCCCTCGCCCCCCCGTCACTTCCCGGCGGCGAGCACCTCGAGCTGCTTGACCGCGCGATCGGACGCCTCCAGGAGCGGCACGTTCAGTTCCGCCACCTTGCGCAATTCCTCCGGCGTCAGCTCCTCGCCCCCCGCCGAGCGCTGCACCAGCGGCATGAACTCCGCCCACACTTTGGCCGCTTCGGCCAGCCGCTCGCGCAGCGTCGCGTCGGTCGCGGGCGGCAGGCCCAGCTCGCGATCCCCCTTGGCCAGACCGGTCAAGGTCCGGTCGAAGAGTTCCAGCGTGCTCTTGAGCGCCTGGCGCTGCGTGTCCACGTCCTTCTTCAGGGCGATGAGGTAGATCTGCTTCGCCATCTTCTGCGACATCATGCGCTGGCGTCCGGCCAGGTTCACGATGGCGCCCCAGGTGGTTCCCGTAGCGCTATGCGCGTCATTCTCCACGGCCTTGACCAGCCGCTGCATCGCCGTGAGCAAGGCGACGTTGGCGGCCGCGAGCCGGTCGACGTCGGGCGCGCCGCCGAGGATCGCCTCGGCCGCCGCCTTGAACTCGGCCCAGAGCGGTTTCGCCGCCGCCAGCTCCTCCGCGACCGCCGCGCTCGGCGCCGGCAAACCCAGCGCCGCATCGCCGGTGGCGAGTCCTGCGAGGGAGCGCTCGAAGAGCGAGAGCGTGCCCTTCAGCTCCTCGCGGCTCTTCGCCGCGTCCAGGTCGAGCACGATCTGCAGGGCCTCCTTGGCCGCCTTCTGGCTGAGCATGCGCTGGCGGCCGGCGATATTCACCGCCACCGCGAACTGCCCCTCCGAGGGCGTCTCCGCCCACGCGGACGCCGCGCCCAGAAACAGTGCCCCGGCCGGAATGAGCATCGTCGCCACCAGTGCGACCGTCACGAGCGTCAGCCCCGATCCTTGCCTCATGGAAATTCCTCCTTGCACCACCGGATGAAACGAGCCGCCACGACGCAGCAAGCGGGGTGCCGCAGGGGACGGGAGGTACGGGATGCACGGGGTGTGGAGGGTGCGTCGGCGGTGTGGGTGGCGACGGGGCGTTCGAGGCGGCGTGAGGACGCGCGGGGGAGCGGGGGAATCTCCACTCCGGCGCGGAATTCTCTGCGCTTGGGGGGTGTGGAGCCGGCGGCTCCCTAGTCCTTCTCGGGCGCGATCCAGCCCGAGCGGATCGCCTCGTCCTCCAGTGCCTGCCGCTCCTCCTCGGTGATCCCCTTGGCCTTGCACAGCTCAGCCCACGCCGCCTGCATGGCCGCGTACGCCTCTTCCGTCTCCCCGTGTTCCGCCCGCGCCGCGTCCTCCGCGGCGACCGACTGCTGCGCCATCGCCTTCAGCTCGGCCTCCGGGAAGCGCCGGCGCAGCGCGGCCGCGAGCCGCCGGCTCTCCGGGGTCGGCACCTCGACCGGGGCGGCCGACGGCCTCGGGGGATCGCCTGGGGCGGGGGCGAGGGCCGGCGCCCGCCCCGTTCCCGCCGCCGGCGCGCGCGCCTGCTCTTCGCGGCGCCGCGCCTCCGAGAGCCGCGCCTGCACCTCCGCGCGCTCGCGCATCGCGCGCAGCTCGCCCGCCTGGCGGCGCAGCGAGAAGTACCCGAAGGCCGTCGCGCCCGCCAACGCCACCGCGACGATCGCCGCCGGAACCGTCCAACGCTCCATGTCAGCGCCCCCCGCCGCCGGCGCCCTCGTCCGCCTCTTCCTCGCCGTTCAGCCGGTCGAGGAAGCCCGGACCATTCGGTGTCCCGCTCGGGAGTTCACCGGACCCGCCATCCGCGGCCGCGGGCAGGAAGGTTCCGGCGGGCGGGTCGCTGCTCGCGACCTTGCGCTCGCGGTCGAAGAAGCGCTTGGGCTTCACGGCCGCGTCGCCCGCGCGCAGTCCGGCGGCCGCCGCCGCCGAGCGCATGGCCGCGACTTCGCTGCGGGTCAGCGCCATCGGGCCGTTGTAGTAGGGCTGGTTGAAGTGGATGGGGATCACCTTGCGATAGGCGGGGGAGCCGGGGCGCGCGCGCAACGCCTCCATAAAGGCGGGGTAGCGGTTGCGGTTCATCCCCCAGAGCTTGTCGAATTCCTTCTGGAAGGCGCGGACCTTGGTCTTCACGTCCGGGCCCTTGAAGTGGATGATGTTCTCGTAGTTCGTCTGCTCGGCGGTATCGGACCAGTTGTAGCTGCCGCTGACGAGGTCTTTGCCGTCCACGATCATGTACTTGTGGTGCATGAGCTGGGTCTCGGGATGGTAGAAGGCCAGCGAGTAGGTCTTGTACCTGACCTCGATACCGGCGGCCTCGAGGGCCTTGCTCTGGGAGTTGCGGTCGCCGTACTCGCCCATGTCGAGCAGGACGGAGATCTTCACGTCGTTGGTGCGGTCGCTGTCGCCGTTCCGGTCGCGCTGGATGCCGATCAGCGCCGCGGTGACGGCGTCGGAGTTGAAGTGGGCGACCGCGATGGAGATGCTCTTCTGGGCGGACTGCATGACCTCGATGATCTTGTCGGCGCAGACCGTGGTGCCGGCGCCGTGGTTGGCGCTGGTGAAGACGGCCTCGGCGTCGGCCCGGGCGGACGCGGGGAAGGCGGCGGGTGCGAGCAGGACGGCGGCCGCGGCGAGGAAGGCGCCGGCGCGGGCGCCGCCGGGGCGGAGCGGGCGCGAGGCAGGGCGTAGGGTGTTCACGGGTGGTATACTCCCGGATCGAAGTCCTTGGAGCGTGCCAGGAGGGTGGCGAATTCGCCGGCGAAGGCGGCGATGAGGCTTGCGGGCTTGGTGATGACCTGCAGGTTTTCGCTGTGGGCGCCGGCGGCGCTCTCGGTCCAGTTGGCGCTGCCGTTGAGCAGGATGCGGCCGTCGATGACGGCGAACTTCTGGTGCATCGTGCGCGTGACGTAGCGGACGTCGATGCCGGCGCGCTCGAGGGCCAGGGACTTCTGCTTGTTGCGTGCCCCGGTATTCGCCTGATTCAGGACGAGGCGGAGCTTGACGCCGCGGGCAGCGGTGCGTTTGAGGGCGGAAAAGATCGGGGAGGCGTCGCCCACCGAGATGGAGTACATGGCGATGTCGGCGGTGCGGGCGGCGCGATCGAGTTCGCGCACGATGGCCTCGGCGACGCCGCCGTT
>JACRIP010000200.1 GCA_016220045.1 Planctomycetota bacterium | reverse complement strand
TCGAAGGTCGCGGCGTAGACGGGCTTCTCCGCGAACGCGCGGTAGGCGTCGGGATCGCCGTTGAAGAAGCCGCGGACCTTCAGCGGCCAGCTCTCGTGAAAGCTCAGGTAGAAGCCAGGGGCGGGAATCGGGCCGCGATGACCCTCCCGGAAGCATGCGCCGGTCAGGTACGGCCCGAAGGCCTTGACGAAGTCGTCCCAGAAGGCGTGCTGCGCGCCGGGCCCGATGTCGTTGAAGCGCTTCTCGTCCATGCGCCGCCCGTCCGGGAGCCGCAGGTCGAGGTGCGAATTGCGCGCCCCCGGGGCGGTAGAGTCGTGCCCGTAGTAGAGCAGGTTGACGTGCACGCGATGGTCGTACGCCACCTGCTGGAGCTGGTAGAAGTCCGCCACGCTGTCCGGCATGCCGTAGCCGTTCATCTCGCAGAGGAAGCTCGCTTTGCGGGGCAGGGCGAAGCCGCGCACCGCCAGCGTGACCGGGAGGGAGCGCCCGTCGGAGACGGTGAAGCGGCCCGTCAGTTCGCGGGCGGTGCAATCGAAGGGGACGTACACGTCCGCGACGACCGGCGTGCCCACCGTTTCGCGGAGCTGCAGTTTCGTGAGGGGGACCAGCGGATCGGGGACCAGGCCCAGTTCCGACTGGACCTGGACGGCGGCGAACAGGTCCACGCGCGCGCCGGGCAGAGTGCACGCCACGGTGACCTCGCCCTTGCCCGCGAGAATGACCTGAAACCCGACGACTTCGCCGCGCGCCGCGCGCAGGCGGATGGGCGGGCCGCCCGCGCAGAGCTCGCTGGTCGCAGCGTACCCTTCGGGCAAGTTCCCGACCGGCTTGCCGGCGGCGTCGTACCGGTCCTCGACCGGAAACGCACAGGCCGCAAGCGACCCGGTCGGAGCCGCCGGCGCGCTCGGGGCCGGGGCCGGAGGCGGCGCCTCTGGAGCCATCAGGGTTTGCACCCTAGCTTCGACCGTGGCCGCGGGCGACCTCACCCCGGTGCGGCTCACCGTGGTGACCGAGACGGTAAAGTTCATTCCCGGCTTAAGCGGCAGGTCGCGGAGCGGGATGACCTGCACGCGGCCGGCCGCCACGAAGGGCACGTTCCAGCGCGGCAGCAGCGAGCCGCCCACCTTGACCTCGTAGGCGAAGCCCTGCTTGGGCGCGCGCAAGTGCAGCCGCAGGGAGTCCGGATCGCCGCCGGACGTGACGCGGAGTTCCGTGGGCGCTTCCGGCTTCGGCTCGGTCCCGCCGAGCGCGACCAGGAGATAGGGCTCCTTACCGCGGGCTTCGCGCGCGAAGATGGTAGGGTTTCTGGAGTAGTCGCAACCGTGCTCGTGGAGCGCGAGACCGGTGGCGGCGCCGAGCGCGAGCGCGTAGACCAGGTCGGGGTGCACGGCCCAGCGGTAGATGCCGTTCTGGGGCTCGCTCTGCGCCTGACACAGCAGGGAGAAGCTGTTTCCGCCGCACACCGCGGGGAACCAGACGCCCGGGGCGCCCCAGCCTTCGTTCGGGCCGACGCCGGAGGTGACGGCGCAGGAGATCATCTCATCCCAGTCGGCCGCGATGGTCGAAATGGTCACGCCGGCGATGACGGCGTCGGCCTGGGTGCAGACCAGGGTCGCGGAGGCGATGGTCCGGCCCCGGAGCGGGGTCGCGTCGAACCCGAGGGCCACGAGGTGCTGGTTGCCCTTGATGCGGATCCGCTCGGCGCTGCCCGCGTTGATGCGGTACTCGCCCGGGTGGAGTACGATGGAGTTGTCCTTGAGCGCGGGCAGCCGGACCTCTTCGGCCGCGCTCGGCAGGGCACCGAGGGCGAGCAGCACGAGGCCGAGGAGGCCGGCGCGCGGAGCGGGTGACGATCGGCGGGCGTGGTTCACGGAGGGCCGTCCACGGGGATCGTGCCGGCAGCCCAGGCCGCTCCTACTTCAGGTCACGACCTGACTCCACCGCAGGGTCGGGGATACGGCGAACCTATCACCGATCGGAGGGGGTGTCCACGAGTTTCGTAGCCTGCCGCGACCGGCCGCAGACCGCCCCGGGGGCGAGGCTTGGACCCACACCAACTCGCGCACGCGGCATGGTGGCCCACACCCGCCCCCTCGGATCACCCGACTCCATTGCATCCAATCCGCCCCGGTGCCGCCTTCCTGTTTGTACCCGAAGAAACACCGAAACCTCCGCCCTTCGCCTGGGTTCAAGGACGCCTGTGAATCGGCGTCGCCGACGACGCCCCATGGTCCGTGCGCACCCGCGGGCGATAGGTCGAGGTTCCGGATGAAGCACCCTGCGCAAGCCGCGGCGATCCCCGCCGCGATCCCCGCGGCACTCCTCGCCGCGCTCCTGGCCGCCCTCCTCCTCGGCCTGCCCGCCGCCGCCGCCGCGCCCCCCCTCGCCCCCTTCGAAATCGCTCCGCCCGCCGACGCGCCGGCCACGCCCGCCACCCCGCTCGACGACCTCGTCCGCGCCGCCCTCCAGGCCCACGGCATCGAACCCGCCTACCCCTGCTCCGACGAAGTCTTCCTCCGCCGCGCCGTCCTCGACGTCATCGGCACCCTCCCCCGCCCCCAGGAGGTCCGCAACTTCATGGCGGAGCGCGGCCCCAACCAGCGCGCCGCCCTGATCGACGCCCTCCTCGCCCGCGACGAATTCGCCGCCTGCTG
>JACRIP010000031.1 GCA_016220045.1 Planctomycetota bacterium | reverse complement strand
GGGCGCCGCGCCCGAGGAGCGGGACGCGCTCTCCTTTCTGATCGGGCAAACGCCCTATCGTTCCTTCTGGGCGAGCTGGAGCGACCACCTGACGGATGCGCGCGCGGTCGGCGGCGCGCTCCTCCTGGCCCACGTGCGGGGCGCGCGCGCCGCCCGCGGCGCCTGGCCCTGGGCGCGCGCGCTCGACGACGACACCTGGCGCCGCTTCGTGCTCGCCTACCGCATGACCACCGAACGCGCCGTCGATTGGCGCACGCCGCTGGCGGAGGACCCCGAGATCCGCGAGATCGTCGGGGAGGCCGCGCGCGGATACGACGCGGCCGCGGACGACGCGGCGCGGAGCCGGATCTTCCGCCGGCTCCTGCATACGTTGAATACCGGATGGTTGGGCGCGCGCGTGCCCTACGCGCCGCGCAGCATGCCCGACCTCAATCCGCTGGAAGCGCTGGCGCTTGCGACCGGACGCTGCACCGACCTGACGAACACGCTGATCGGCGTGCTGCGCGCCTTCGGCATCGCCGCCACCGGCGTGCGCGTGGTCGCGTGGCCCGGCGCCGACGGCAACCACACCTGGACCGCCGTCTACGACCCGGCGGCGCGCGAGTGGCTGGATCTCGATTCCGGCCAGGCCGGCAGCGCCGACGACCCGGCCTACTTCCATCGCTTCGTGCGCACCGCCGACCGCCGGCCGGGAAAGGCGTACTGGGTCGTCCCCGGCGAGGAACGCGGCGCCGTCGCCGCGGCGCTCGCGCTGGAGCCGGGCGAAATCTGGCCGCCGGCGATCGAGAAGTACCTGGTGGCGAAGCCGATGGTGGACCGCACCGCGCGCTACGCGCCGGTGGTCGACCTGGCGCGCGCGCACACGCCGCCGGGCGCGCTGGTCTGGCTCGCGGTGAAGAGCGGCGGCGCCTGGCGACCGGTCGCCGGCGTGCGCGCCGGCGGCGACGGCGACGTGCTCTTCCGCGACGTGGGCTGCGGCAGCGCCTACCGCCTCCTGACCTGGGAGGCGACCGGGCCCTCCTTCCACTCGCCGGTCCTGGTCCCGCTCGAGGACGGCAGCGTCAGCACCGATCCCGCGCCGGAAGACCGCTAGTGTCCCGTCTACGCTTATTCGAGCGGTTCCCGGCGGAGGTAGGGGCGGACCCCCGTGTCCGCCCTGGCGGCGCAACCGGTCTTGGCAGGCGGGGCGGACACAGGGGTCCGCCCCTACGCCAACAGGGGGATTAGCGGAGCAGGGACACCAGCGCGCCGATGCTACGGTGCTTCCCCCACTCCTAGGGTCGGGAGATTCACGCACCGGGCGGCGGCGGCTTCGGCATTCGGGCAATCGGGCAGCCGGTGCGGCACCGGGTGGAGCGGGGTGCGGAACCAGTCCCCCGCGCGCACGCCCAGCTCCGCGAGCGCCCAGCGGCGATCGGCCTTGCGCGCGGGTTCCACCAGCACCGGATAGCGCAGGAAGGTCGGCTCCGAGTCCGCGACCACGCGCGGCGGCGCGTAGCCGGCCGCGCGGCACCAGGCATCCCAGCGGAGCGCGCCGCGCCGCCGCCGCGCATTCCAGGCGTCGAGCACCGCGAGCTGGCCCGCCGCCAGCTCGGCGATCGGGGCGGGCATCCGGCGCACGCCCGAGCGCTCCGGCGCGTCGAGCGCGGTCGCGCACGGCTCCCGGACCAGAGGCGGACTCTCCCACCGTTCGGCGCCGCGGCGCAGGTCCATCCAGTCGCCGAGCCACCCGCGCCGCGGATGCTGGAATTGGTAGTAGTCGAGCGCCACGGTGTGGAGCTGCCGTGCGATGTCGCCCGCGGCGGGCAGCGGCGCGGACGCGGCCCGCGCGGCCAGTCGCGCCGCCACGGCGTCGTCGTTCGTCGTCGCCACGCCGCCCTGCACCGAGTAGAACGCCTTCGAGAACTCGCTCGAGTAGATCGCGGCGACGCCGCGATTGCCGACGCGCGCGCCGGCCCAGCGCGCCCCGGTGGCGTGCGCGCACTCCTCGATCACCAGGAGGCCGCGGCGCGCCGCCAGGGCGCAGAGCGCGGCGGCGTCGCGGCTCACCAGCCCGTAGAGGTGTTGGAGCAGGAACCCGCGCGTGCGCGGCGTGATCCGGCGCTCGGCGTCGGCGGCATCGGCGCCGTAGGTTTCGAGCTCGATGTCGCAGAAGACCGGCGCGACCCCGGCGCGGGAGAGTGCGTTGACCACGGCGACGCAGGTGTACCCGGGCAGGATCAGCTCGTCGCCCGGGCCGAGACCGAGCGCGAGCAGGCAGGCGGTGAGCGCTTCCCGTCCGGTGGCGAAGGCGCAGGCGTGACGCGAACCGTTCCAGCGCGCGAACTCGCGCTCGAAGGCCTGGACCGGCGCGGGATCGGACCAGCCTGCGGGCGCGGCGAGGAGGCGACGCGCCCGGGCGACATCCGCGGGTCCGAGGGTGGCTCCGGTGAATTCCGGAGGGGAGAGGGGCAGACCGGCGAGGAGGCGGGAGAGGCGGCGGGCCTGGCGGCGAACGACGCGCGCCAGGGCGCCGGTCCGCGTGCGCGAGTACGCGTCCATGGCGGCGGTGTGCGCCGGCGGGCGGCCGCGCGCGCCGGAGCTGGGGCCGCCTAGTTGCCGCCCTTGCCGTAATAGCGGACCACGCGCTGCTTGCGCAGGGACACCGCCTGCTCGCGGTGCCGTTCCATGTGCAGGAGGAGCCGGTTCTCGTCGGTCTCCTCGAGGCCGTCGAAGCGCACGCCGCCGATCCACGCGCCGCTGGCCGCCTGCTCCTCGCGACTGGACACCTGCTCGGTCCACACCACGTGCCCGGCGACCTTCATCAGCCCACCCTTGGCGGCGGGGAATTTGAAGACGAAGCGCTCGAACCGGTCGAGCGGCCGGTAGGAGGCGACCTTCATGCCGGTCGGCGAGCAATCCACCACGCGAAAGGCGTAGTTGGTGGTCAGGCCGAGACGCGTGAAGAAGGAATCCTTGGCGAAGGTGCCGCCGCACTTCTGCACGCGCGCGCGGTCGCGGCGGCGGCGGTCGTTGATTTCGGAGTGGCGCAGACTGATCATCGGGTGTTCTCCTGGGTTCAAACCCCATCCCCGCCCGGCGGGACCGGACCGCGTCCGACCCTCGCGGGCGTCAACTGAGCGAATAGTCTACGAATATTCGCTGAGAAAAGCAAGCATTATTCGTGGTGGACGCCGAAACTCTCGCGCCCGCGAACGTCCGGAGGGGCGCGACCGGGTTTGGACGGCCGGGGTTTGGACGGCCGGGGTTTGGAGGTTTGGACGTTTGGAGGTTTGGCTCCCTACTGCGGAAGCTCTCGAATCGCATTCAAGAAGTTGCGCGGCGCGATTCGCAATGTGTTGCCTGGCGAGATGTTCAGGGCCAGCTCTCAATCTGACCCCTGACCCCTGACCCCTGACCCCTGACCCCTGTTCCCCGACCCCTCACCCCGGTCCCGGCCCCGCTACCCGCCCGCCTCGCAGCGCGCGATCGACGCCGCCAGGTTGGCCCGCGCGCTCGCCTCGTAGCGCTCCCGGAAGTACGCGGTGGCGTAGAGGGTAGGGCGCGCGCGAAAGGCCCGCAGGAGCGCCGCCCGCTTGCGCCAAAACAGCCACTCCGGCACCCAGACGTACTCGCGCTGGATCGCCGCTTCGTATACGGCGAATTCCGCATCCGACCGGCCGAGGATGGCGAGGTCGATGTCCACCACCAGGCGCGCGTCCGGCGTGACCGGCGCCGCACCGTGGCGCGTCGCCAGGATCAGCTCGGCGACCCGGTCGATGCGGGCCGGATCGAAGCGCGCGGCCACGCCCGCCGTGCGGAAGGCGTCGGCGCTGCGCGCTTCATTGTCCGACCCCAGCGGCCGGTAGACCACATCGTGGAACCAGAGCGCCAGCTCCACCTCCTCGGGCCGCTCGGCGAGCGCGCGCACGGGCGCCGGCGCGAACTCGTCGAGGCACGCGGCCACGTGCGCCAGGGTGTGATAGACGCGGTGCGCCTCGCCGTAGGCGGCGACGAGGCGGGCGAAGACGGGCGCCGGATCGCCCGCCGCGCCCGCGCGCGCCCAGAGCTCCAGCCAGCGCGGGCGCAGGAGCTCGCCGAGGCTGGTCAACCTACTCTCCTCCCGCCCCCTTCGGCGCGCTCGTGGGCGCCGCGCCGCCGCCCGGCGCCGCCGGACCCGCAGGCACCGCCCCGCCGGCCGCGCCCGCCGGTTTCTTGAAGTCGCCCGCCCGCACCGCAAACAGCCGCTCCCACTGCACGTACTTCGCCAGCGCCGCCGTTACCGCCGCCGGCGCCAGCGCGTCGATCCGCGTAAGCTGCTCCTCCGCGAACTTCAGCGTTCGACCCTGAAAGAGCCCGCTCGCGAGCATCCCGGCCACCGCGCCGTCGCTCGCCAGCATCACCTCCACCGACTGCCGGTAGCCCTTGCGCGCGTCCGCCAGCTCCGCCGGCGTCACGCCCTGCGCCAGGAGCTGCTCCAGCTCCTCGCGCGCGCAGGCCAGCGCCCGCTCCGCGTTCTCCGGCGCGCAGATCCCCGCCGCCGACCACGAGCCCGCCCGGTCCAGCGCGCCGACCGCGAGGCTCGACCGCACCGAGTAGGACAGCCCCTCCTGCTGGCGGATGCGGTTCACCAGCCGCGAGCTGCCGCCGCCCCCCAGCAGGTAGTTCGCCATGAAGAGCGCCGGGTAGTCCGGATCGTCGTCGCGCAGCTCCACGGCCAGCGCCAGGCCGAATACGGCATTCGCCTTGTCCGGGGTCGCGACGACCTCGAAGCCCGGCTTGCTCGCGGCAAAGGTCGACTCGATGCGCGCGAAGGCGCTCGGGCTCTTCCAGTCGTCGAAGCGCCGGCCGAGCGCCGCGGCCAGCTCGGCCGGATCGAAGTCGCCGACCGCGGCCGCCTCCGCCGCGCTCCCGCCGACCAGCGCCGCGTAGAGGGCCTTCACCTGGTCCAGGGTGACCGCCTGAGTGCGCGCGATCTGTTCGGCCGGCGTGGGCACGTAGCGCACGTCCGCCGTCGGATAGGGCGCCAGCCGCCGCTCCACCAGGTTCATCGCCAGCGCCTGCGGGTCGGACAGCCGCTCCTCCAGGCCCGCCAGCGATTCCCGCTTCCCCTTCTCGAACTCCTCGGCCGGGAAGGACGGCTCGCGCAGGATCTCGGCGACGAGGTCGAGGACCGCGGGCAGGTTCGCGCGCCCGCACTCGACCGAGACCTCGATGCTGCCGAGTCCGCCGCCGCCGCCGGCCCCGCCGCGCCGCGGACCCCGCCCGCGCCCGCCGCCGCCCCCGCCGCCCACGCTCACCCGCGCCATCAGCGCATCCAGCGTGTCCGCCAGCTCCCGCCGCGTATGCCGCCGCGTCCCGCGCATCAGCATCCGCTCCATGAAGCGCGCCGCCTCGACCTGACCCGCCAGCGTCTGCGCGGAGCCGTAGTGGAAGTTCATCGTCAGCGCGAGCTGGTCGTTGCGCGTTTCCTTCGGCAGGAGGGCGAGCTTCATGCCGCCCGCCAGGACCGAGCGCACGGTGCGCGCTTCGAGCGACGCGTAGGTCGCCTCGAAGGCCACGCCCTGCGACATCGCGCGGCGACCCTGGTAGTCGCGCACGAGGCCCGCGACATCGGGCGTTTGCGGTACTTCGACCCGGTCCGGCGCCTTGTCCGGGGTGAACGTCCCGATCGTCCGGTTGCTCGGCTTCAGGTAGCGGGCGGCCACGCGCGCCAGGTCGGCGGGCGCGACCACGGCCATGCGATCGCGCTGCACGAACATCAGCCGCCAATCGCCGCAGGCCACGCCCTCGGTGATGGCGACGCCGACGCGATTCGGATCGGTCATGAGCAGCTCGAAGTTCTTCGCCGCGGCGCGCTGCGCCCGGCCGACCTCTTCGGTGGTGAAGGTCGCGCTGCGCAGGCCATCCAGGGTGTCGAGCAGGCGCTTGCGAATCTCGGCGAGCGGCTGATCGGCCCGCGCCTGCACGGAGATTTCGAGCACGCCCGGGTCATGGAGGGCATCGACGCTCGCGGACACGCGGGTCGCGAGGCCGGGTTCGACCAGGGCCTTGAAGAGGCGGCCGGTCTGTTCGGCGTCGAGGCTGTCGGCGAGCGCGCGCAGCGGGGCGAAGTCCTCGTGGGCGCCGGCCGGGACGTGGTAGAGGACGGTCAGCCCCTGGATTTCGCCGGCGCGGCGCAGCACGACCTCGCGCTCGCCGTCCTGGGTCGGTTCCCAGGTGTAGGTCGGCGCGAGGGTGCGGGTCGGCCGCGGAATGGCGCCGAAGAGCGCGGTGATGCGGGCGAGGGCGCGCGCCGGGTCGAAGCGGCCGGCGACGACGAGGACGCAGTTGTCCGGCTGGTAGTAGGTGCGGTAGAAGGCCTGCAGCCGTTCGATCGGCACGCGCTCGATATCCTCGCGGGAGCCGATAGTGGACTTGCCGTAGTTGTGCCAGAGGTAGGCGGCGGACATCGCGCGTTCCGAGAGCACGGCGAGCGGATTATTCTCGCCCATCTCGAACTCGTTGCGGACGACGGTGAATTCCGAGTCGAGGTCTTTCCTGGCGATGAAGCTGTTGACCATGCGATCGGCTTCGAGGTCGAGGGCGAAGTCGAGGTTTTCGTCGGAGGCGGGGAGGGTTTCGAAGTAGTTGGTGCGGTCGCAGGAGGTGGTGCCGTTGAACTGGGCGCCGTGGTCCTGGAGGGCCTTCCAGATCTGGGGATGGCGGGGAGTGCCCTTGAAGACGAGGTGTTCGAGGAGGTGGGCCATACCGGATTCGCCGTAGCCCTCGTGGCGGGAGCCGACGAGGTAGGTGGCGTTGACGGTGACGGCGGGCTTGGCGGGGTCGGGGAAGAGGAGGACGCGCAGGCCGTTGTCGAGGGCGTACTCGGAGATGCCCTCGACGGTCGCGAGCGGGCGCGGGGCGGCGGCGGCGGGTGCGGCGGCTTCGTCGGCGCGCACGGCGCGGGCGGCGCCGACCAGCGCGGCGGAGCAGGCGAGACCGACGTGGAGGGCGGAGCGCAACGCGGGGCGGCGGCGGGACTGCATGATCGTCCTCTCGGGATGGGAGGGGGAAGCGGGGATCGGGGACCGGAGACCGGCCGCGCCGGGTCGGGTGGCGTCGGGGCGGCGGCGCGAAATCCCGGCGCCGGGCGGCGCGCGGGGGGGACATCGTAGCGGCGGGGGCGGTGGATGGCAACCAGAATCACCCGATCCTTGCCCGGACTTCCCGAGCGCGGATAGAATCCCCGGTGGTCTGATTGGCGAATCGCCGGACGACTGTGGAAAGCGGTAGATGGCGACGTCCTTGATCGAATGGTCGTCAGCCATGCCACCCGGGGGGGCGGGCCGGAGGCCCGCCCCTACAAAACCTCTGGGTTCCGCGAGGCCCCGCGCCCGGATCGCTGCCTTTTGCGACGGCCGCTTCAAGCGGAGCTACAAACGAGCCGCATGGCCGATCTACGGCGCCTGGCGCAACGGACGGTTGCCTGCCTGGGGCGACGATTGGCGTTGTAGGGTGAACGATACAGCACGAGACCGTTCGGCCCTGGATGCCCGCAGGTCACTCGTGGCCTGGGAACGCGGGCGTCCGCGCCCGCGCCGCCGACCGGACGGGATGCGACCGCGCCGTAGCGCATCGCCCGATTCCTGCATTCCCCCTGGGAGGGTGGCCCCGTGACCCCGCAGCCCCCGGCCGCTTCCGCTCCCCCGCCCCCGCCCGAGCGCACCCGCGCCGAGCGCGTCTGGCTCGCCTGCTTCCGCGCGCTCCTCTGGCTCTTCTTTCGCGAGATCGAGGTCGAGGGCGAAGAGCACATCCCGCGCGACCGCGGCGGGCTCCTGGTCTCCTGGCACCCGAACGGGATGATCGACCCGGGGATTCTCCTGACCTCCTTCCCGCGCCGCGTCGTTTTCGGGGCGCGCGCGGATCTCTACCGCTGGCCGCTGCTCGGAACCGCCATGCGCGCGATCGGCACCGTGCCGATCCACCACGTCGCGCTCCGGCCGAACGCCGACCCCGAGGAGCGCCGCCGCGCCAACCGCGCCAGCCTGGAATGCCTGGCGCGCGAGGTCGGACGCGGCTCCTTCGCCGCGCTCTTCCCCGAAGGCCAGAGCCACGACGCCTCGCACCCGGTCGAAATAAAAACCGGCGCCGCCCGCCTCTACTACCAGGGACGCGAACTGGCGCCGCCCGGCGCCCCGCCGCCGGTGATCGTGCCGGTCGGGCTCTTCTACGTGCGCAAACGGCTCTTCCGCTCCCGCGCCCTGGTGCGTTTCCACCCGCCCATGACGCTGCCGCCCGCGCTCGACTCCGCGCCCTGCCCCGGCGAACCCGAGGCGACGGCGACCGAACGCGTCCGCGCGCTCACCGCCGAAATCGAACGCGTCCTGCACGAGGTCGTCCACGCCACCGAGGACTGGGAGCTGCACTACCTGCTGCACCGCGCCCGTACGCTGATCCGCGCCGAGCGCGCGCATCGGGCCGGGGCCGAGCCCGGGCGCCCCGACATGGCGGAGACCCGGCTCGGCTTCGAGCGCCTGCGCACCGGCTACCTCGCGCGCCGCGCCTCCCATCCGGACGAGGTCGCGGCGCTGCGCGCGCGCCTGGAGCGCTACCATGCCGAACTGCGCGCCCTCCGGCTCGGCGATCACGAGCTCGACCGCGACCCGCGCCTCGGCTCGCCCTGGCTGCCCGCGCTCCTGCTCCTGCAGCTCCTCTTCGTGCTGATCCTGCTGCCGCCGTTGCTGCTGGTGGGCTACGTCGTGAACGGCCCGACCGCGCTGGCGATTCTCGCGCTGACGCGCTGGACCGCGCGCCACAAGAAGGACGAGGCCACGATCAAGCTCCTGGTGGGGGCGCTGGCCTTTCCGCTGACCTGGGTCGGCGCAGGCGTGCTCGGCGCGCTCGCCCATCGGCGGCTGCACGCGCTGTTTCCGAGTATTCCCGGCGACCCGTGGCTGGCGGGCGGGCTGGTGGTCGTGCTCAGTCTCCTGGGGGGCGCGGTGGCGGTGGGCTATTTCGAAGCGGCGTCGCGCACGCTGCGTGGGCTGCGAGTGCGGCTGACCCGGTTCTCGCGGCGCGCGGCGATCGTGCGGCTGCGGGCGGAGCGCGCCGCGCTGTGCGACGCCATCGTCGGCCTGGGGGCGGGGCTCGAACTGCCGGGCGCGGTGGCGGCCGATGGGTCCGTCACGGCGGACGACGGCGTTTAACGACGTTAAACGCCGTCCCCGCCGGCGGGGAGGTCGAAGCGCAGTTCGTTGCCGCCGACGCCGATGCGGTCGCCGGTCTGGAGGGCGACCGGCTCTTCGATCGGCTCGCCGTTGAGGCGAGTGCCGCCTTTGCCGCCGAGGTCGCGCAGGAAGAAGCCCCCCTCCTGGAAGACGATCTCCGCGTGGCGCCGCGCCAGTTCGGCCGACGGGTCGTCGAGGCTCATGCGAAAGGTCTCCAGGAGCGGCGAGCCCGCGCTGCGGCCGATCTCCAGCCGGTTGCCGACCATGGATACCGTCTTTCCCTGATCCGGACCGGCGACCACGGCGAGCGTGGCGCGGCTCGCCCCGCCGCGCGTCAGCGCCGTCACGTACTCGTTCATCCGCTTCAGACGGTCGCTCAGGATGCGGAAGAAGCCGAACGCCGTCTCCGGTGAATTCTGGATCAGGATCTTGATCGCCTTTTCCTTGAGGAAGAGGACGACGAGGGGGGAGCGGGCGCGCGCGGAGGTGGTGCGCACGCCCTCGCCGAAGACCGCCATGTCGCCGAAGAGGTCGTGCGCCTCGAGGACGGCGAGAATGGTGGGCGACGTCTCCTCGCCCTTGTAGATCTCGACCTGACCGCTCACGATGAAGTAGATGGTATCCCCGGGGTCGCCCTCGCGGAAGAGGGCCTCGCCGGCGGCGAAGTCGCGTTCGCCCATGCGGCGGGCGAGGGCCTCGATGCCGGCGGGCGAGAGGGAGGCCACGAGCTCCTGGCTCTGGAGGTAGGTGACCCGCTCCGGGACGGTCAGCATGGATGCACCTGTGCGGTGAGGCGGCGAGGGGGGCGGCAGCACACAACGGGCGGATTATAGTGCGCCGGGCGGGAGCGGCCAAGCGATTGTTGGCGGGCGCCGCGGGCCGACGGCGGGTGCGGAATCGTCGCGCTCGCCATACGCTTGACGCACGGGGTGGACGGAGGATAGCATCGGCGCGGTGCGAGCGCGACCCTCCCCTCCCCTTCCCGTCCCCCCCGGCAGCACCGGAGTCCTCGGGAATGAAGATTCCGTGTCCCCACTGCGGCACCCCGCTGCGTGCGAGCGGCAAGTTCGCCGGCCGGCGCGGGCTCTGCCCCGCCTGCGAGGGCTCGCTGGTGCTGCCCGCCGTCGCGCCGCCGCCCGCGCCCAACGCCGCGCCCGCGCCCGCCACGGCGGTCACCGTCGATCCGGGCGCGCCGCACGGCGAAGCGAGCATCGTGCGCCGCGCCGTCGCCTACGGCAAGTCCGCCACCGCCGACGACAACCGCCTCTACTTAAAGGTCGCCGCCGAGAAGGGCTTCCTGGTCGGCGCGATGATCGAGAAGGCACAGCGCGCCCACGAGCGCCTCGGGCTGCGCGCGCAGGCGCCCGCGATGGGCGAGTTCCTGGTCGAGCGCGGCTTCCTCACCGCCGACGAGAACCGCACGGTGATCCTGCTCCTCAACCGCGCGCGCGCCCAGCTCGCGGCGGCCCCCGCGGCGGCCGGCAGCCGCCCGCGTACCAAGGGTTCTACCCGAGAGTGCCCCAACTGCTTCGAGACGATCAACGCGGAATCCAAGTCCTGCCGCTACTGCGGCATCATCCTGACCACGCCCGAGCTCACCGACCACTGCCCCAACTGCTTCGGCCAGCAGGCCCCCGGCGGCCAGTTCTGCCTGCGCTGCGGCGCCAACATGGAAACCGGGCTGGTCGGGGACCAGGTCCGGCGCCGCTGCCCGAAGTGCGGCATCCTGGCGACCGGAATGGAAACCATCTGCGTGGTCTGCCGGACGCCCTTCGACCGGGCCGAGGCGACCGTGGTGGCGGGCCAGGTCGCGCGCGGCGCGGCGCAGGTGCTTTACGACCACCGCGGGTTCCTGGTGCTGGGTCTCCTGCTGCTCGGCTGCGTCTGGCTCTACCGCAACCGCGAGGTGCTCTTCCAGGGCGTGTCGGCGCAGCTCCACGGCGCGAGCGAAGCGGCGCTGCGCCGCCGGGTCGACGATTTCGGGCAGGCGCTGCGCTATCGCGACTGGGAAGGGCTGGCGAAGCTGGTGCGCGCGGACGGGGGGCTGCTCGCGGGCGACGACGTGCGGCGCGCGTGGCGGGCGGTCACCGGCGCCGACGCGGAGGGTGACCGGGTCACCGAAGTGACCGTGCGCGAACTGAAGGCGGACGGGGAGGGCGCCACGGTATATGCGGATCTGGTGCTCGAGCCGGCGCCGGCCGCAGCGGGGGCCGCCGGCGGGACGGGGACCCCGCAGCCCGCGCATCCGCTGGCGGGCGTGGACGCCGACAAGCTGATCGGGCTGGCGCAGGGCGCGGCCGGCGGCGGCAAGCCGCGGCCGAAGACGGTCAACCTGGCCTGGACCTGGCGACGGCTGGGCGAGACGTGGTACTACACCGGCCCGCTCGGCCGGTAGCGCCGGGCGGAAGCGGCGCGGGCGGGGCGGAATCCGCGACCTGGCGGGGCGGGCACGGGGTCCGCCCCTGCGCCAAGTTACGGTTTTGGGTAGGGGCGGACCCCTGTGTCCGCCCCGGGGTGGCCCGGCCGAATTCAGGCGTTTTCCCTAGCGGCAGGCGGCGACGACCCGAACGCGAGACCGCGGGTCATCCGCGCGAACAGGAGGGGTCGCGCGCAGAGCGTCACCAGGCTGGCCCAGCGGGCGAGCCGCAGATCGATGAGCATGAGGGGCAGGCAGGCGAGCAGGAGCCCGAGCACGATCCACTGGATGCGGAACAGGGCGCGGATCAGCGCCTCGGGCAGGTCGGGACGCAAGAGCCGGCGGTGTCCGGCGGCGTAGCTCCAGATCAGGCTGAGCGCGCCGCAGGTCAGCGCCAGCGTCCCGAGGAAGCAGATCGTGCCGGCGGGTTCGAGCGGATAGTCGCCCCCGACATTGGTCGCGAAGGGCAGGAAGGAGATGAAGAGGAGCAGGAAGAGGTGCAGGAAGATGAAGATCTGGTCGCAGTCCTTCACGTAGGTGAGGAGGTTGTGGTGGATCTTCCAGAAGAGGCCGACGAGGGCGAAGCAGATCACGTAGGTTTCGAACTGCGGCCACATGGCGAGCAAGCGCGGGCCGAGCGGCGGGGCGGCGACCCCCGGCTCGGGCTTCGGCAGGTCGAGCGTCATCACCAGCAGCGTGATGGCGACGCCGAACACGCCGTCACACATGGCGGCCAGGCGCTCGGGCGAGTAGTGGCGGAAGCCCTCGCCCGCGTCGCCCGGCGTCAAGCTTCGGGTGGGGCTGGGGGTGGGCGTGGACATCGCGGCCCTCTCCGCCGGCAGGTTTGGGGGTCTGGGGGTTTGGCGGCTACGGTGGACACCTGTTGTGGCTTGCCCTTGCCGAGGGCTTCCCAGGCGGCCTGCGCGCATGTTACCCTCGGAGCGTGCCTGTGGGCAAGTGTCGCCTGAAGATCGGGTGCATCTCCGGTATTGCCGACGCGCTTGTCCCCTCGAACGCCGCCCCCGTGACGCGGAGTACTGGGCCGCCGCAGCGGGCGCACCTTGGCGGCAGCATGTGGCCTCCGTCGTCCTCGTACCTCGTACCTCGTATCTCGTACTCGTACTCGTACTCGAATGCCCAGGGCGTTCGAGTACGAGTACGGGATACGAGGACGACGGAGGCCGAGCTGGCGATGCGTACGGCCGGTACGCTCGAGCGGCAAGAACGGACAGGCACCCCTGTAGATCCCCCTGGACTTCCCGCACCGGGAACGGAGAATGTCGGCGGGGCCACAGGTCCTCCGGCGCCACCCAGAACCGCTAGACGTCTAAGCCCGGAAACCTCCAAACCCCGTAACGTCAGAACCCCGAAACGTCTAAACCCGGAAACCTCCAAACCCCGTAGGCGACGGCCTGACGCACCCCCCGTCGGCCCCGCCCGCCCGAGGAACCCGATGCCTCCGCCCCGCGAGACCGACTGCGAATTCGGCGTCCCCTTCCCCGGCCGCGTCCTCGACGGCAGCCGCTGGACCCGCACGGGCCTCCGCGACCCCGGCGCGCCGTTCGACTGGACGCGCGTCTTCGGCCGCGACGCCCCCCGCGTCGTCGATCTCGGCTGCGGCAACGGCCGCTACCTCATCGGCTCCGCCCTCGCCCGCCCCGCGACCGACCACCTCGGCATCGACCTCGTCCAGGTCGCCGTCGATTTCGCCGCCCAACGCGCCAACCGCCGCGGCCTCACCAACGTCCGCTTCGTCGTCGCCGACGCCGTGACCTGGATGTACGACCGGCTGGCGCCCGCTTCCGTCGACGAAGTGCACGTCTACCACCCCCAACCCTACTACGAGCCGGACGACCGCGCGCGCCGCCTGCTCACGCCCGAATTCATCGAGCGCACCTGGACCGTGTTGCGGCCCGGTGGTATGCTGGTGCTCCAGACCGACAACCGCTCCTACTGGAAGTACCTCATGGCCGCCGTGCCCAAGCATTTCCTCCCCGAGCTCTTGCCCGGTCCCTGGCCCGACGCGCCGGCCGGCCGCACGCGCCGCGAGATCTCGGCGCGCTTGAAGGGCCTCGTGGTGTGGCGGATGCAGGCACGGCGTCGCGACGCGCCGCTCGCCATCGCCGTTCCCGCCCCCGATTTCGACGCCGACCGGCCGAGCTTCCGCGCCCGCCGCCGCCGGTAGCGCGCGTCCGCACCCGCAAGGACCGGCCCCCGCGCCGTCAAACACTCGGATGGCCCGCTCCGTAGACCAACGGATCGCCACCGGCCCGTAGGTGGCCGGACTCTGCCTGGCCCCTGTTCCCATGTGAAAGAGAGGTGTCCCTCCGATGGGCGTCGACGTCCACCAGATCAAGGACCGGGTTGCCGAAAAGACCGAATTGCTCCACCGCCTGCGCGCCGAGTTGGCCAAGGTCATCGTCGGCCAGGAGGAGATGATCTCGCGCCTGCTCGTGGGCCTGCTCGCCAACGGGCACATCCTGCTCGAAGGGGTGCCGGGACTTGCCAAGACCACGGCGATCAAGTCGCTGGCCCAGGCGCTTTCCACTCAGTTCCAGCGCATCCAGTTCACGCCGGATCTTCTGCCCGCCGATCTCGTCGGCACCCTCATCTACGTGCCGGGCGAGGGCAAGTTCAAGACCCGCAAGGGGCCGATCTTCGCCAACTTCATCCTGGCGGACGAGATCAACCGCGCCCCGTCCAAGGTGCAGTCGGCGCTGCTCGAGGCCATGCAGGAACGGCAGGTCACGATCGGCGAGGAGACCTTCCCCCTCGACGGGCTCTTCCTGGTCATGGCGACCCAGAACCCGATCGAGCAGGAGGGCACCTATCCGCTGCCGGAAGCGCAGGTGGACCGGTTCATGCTCAAGATCAAGATCACCTACCCCAAGCCGGCCGAGGAACGCAAGGTGATGGATCTCGCCCTCGACGGCAACGCGCGCAAGGTCTCGCCGGTCCTGACGCCCGCGGACATCGCCGGCATGCAGGAGGTGGTGCAGCTCATCTACGTGGACGAGCAGGTGCGCAACTACATCCTCAGCCTGGTGCAGGCGACGCGCGACCCGGCGGCCTTCAAGCTGAAGGAGCTGAAGCCGCTCATCGACTACGGCGCCTCCCCGAGAGCGACGATCTGGCTGGCGGTGGGCGCGCGGGCCGCGGCCTTCCTGGCGGGACGCGGCTACGTCACTCCGCAGGACGTGAAGGACGTCGCCTACGACGTGCTGCGGCATCGGGTGATCCTGAGCTACGAAGCCGAGGCGGAGCAGAAGACCAGCGAGGACGTGATCCGGACGATACTCAGTACGGTCCCGGTGCCGTAGACCGGTCAGGAGTCTCCGCCATGGCATCGCATTCCGGCAGCGCCGCGCCCGCCGCCCCGCCGGCCGGGTCCGCCCCGTCCGTCGCCGAGATCCTAAAGCGGGTTCAGCGCATCCAGATCGTCGCCAACCGCACGGTGGACGACCTGCTCGCCGGGCAGTACCACAGCGTCTTCCGCGGGCGCGGGATGGAATTCGACGAAGTGCGCGAGTATCAGCCGGGCGACGACGTGCGCACGATCGACTGGAACGTCACGGCGCGCGCCGGCGCGCCCTTCATCAAGCGCTACCGGGAGGAGCGCGAGCTGACGGTCCTGCTCCTGGTCGACGTCTCGGCGTCGGGCGCCTTCGGCTCGCTGCGCCGCTCCAAGCTGGAGCTGATGGTCGAAGTCGCGGCGCTCCTGATGTTCTCCGCGCTCAAGAACCACGACAAGGTCGGGCTGGTGCTCTTCTGCGAGGAGGTGTTGCGCTACCTCCCGCCGCACAAGGGGAAGGGCAACGTGCTACGGCTGATCCGGGAGCTGATCTCGACGGGCCCGGTGGCGCGGCCGACGCGGCTCGCGGTCGCGCTGGATTTCCTCAATCGGGTGCAGAAGCGGCGCTGCGTCGCCTTCCTGATGAGCGACTTCCTCGGCATCGGGGAGGAGGACCAGCGCGCGCTGAGCGCGGCGAACGGCCGCCACGACCTGGTCGCCGTATCGGTGACCGACCCGCGGGAGCGCACGCTGCCCGACGTCGGCTTCCTCACGCTGCGCGACGCCGAGACCGGCGAAATCGTGGAGCTGGACACGGGGTCGCCGCGGGTGCGCGCGCTCTTCGAGCAGCGCGCGACGGAGCGCACCGGCCGCTTGACCGACACGCTGCGGAGGATCGGCGTGGACGAGTTGCCGATCGGCACCGGCGAGGACTACCTGAAGAGCCTGAGGCGGTTCTTTTCCATGCGCGAGAAGCGGTTTCGCTAGCGCGACCGCGCCGGCCGCGGGATCCTGTCCGGACGGCATTCGGCCGGGAACGCCGCGCTCTGGGGATCGGGCCGGCCCCGCGAGACTCCGGCGCCGGAGACCTCGCGGCGCAGGCCGGAAGGCCTGCGCCACAAGGGTTTCGAGCATTCCGAGAGTCGTTCGCGAGGTCTCCGGCAATTGTGGTGCAGGCCTTCCGGCCGGCACCGAATGGCCATGGACGGCCGCTTCTGCGACCGCCCCTTCAGGCGGAGCCTACGCCGAAGTCGATTCGCACTTGGACCATCGTTCCGCCGGAAGAGGCCGTCGCAGAAGGTGTCCGAAAGGCGGAATCGGCGAGCCGGCGGGGGGGGG
>JACRIP010000030.1 GCA_016220045.1 Planctomycetota bacterium | reverse complement strand
GCACCCGTGGCAGGAGCACAATCTGCTCACGATGGCGGACGGTCTCGGCCGCGTGTTCCTCGGCGTGACCTACGACGAGGACACCGACCGGGTGACCGCGCAGCGCCACGGCACGGCCGAGCAGGTCTACCAGTTCGCCTACCCGCAGGGCGGGGGCACCATCAGCATGACCGACCGCCGCGGGCAGGGGGTCCACCTGGCCACCCGCGACGCCACCGGGCACTTGATCTCCGGGAGCTTCGACCAGCCGGGCGCCGCCCCGCTGGGCTGGACTCGCACCTACAATGCCGACGGGGAGCTGATCGCCATCCAGCGTCCCGCGACGCTGGACGAGTGGACCTACGACTCCGCCAATCCGGATCCGCTCCGGCGCGGCGACCGCCTGGAGCATCGCAAGGTCGCCGACCCCGCCAATCTCGTGGAGTCCTGGACCTACCTGTCGGGCGTGTCCTGGAGCGCGCCCAAGACCTTCACGAATGCGCGCGGCAATACGACCACCTACTTCTATGACGTCGAGGAAGCCACGTTCGGCGACCTCAACGGCGACGGGATCGTGAACCAGGCCGCCGGCAACCTGGTCAAGATCCAGTACCCCACCGTAACGCTGGGCGTGCCGGCCCCGCAGACCATCGTCGAGAAATCCCAGCATGACGCGACCGGGCGGCTGCTGCGCACGATCGACCCCAACGGCGCGGAGACGGCCTACGAGTATTTCACGGCCGGGGCCGCGGCCGGGTACCTGGAGCGCTCGATCGTCGACCCGGCCGGCCTGCACCTGACGACCTCGTGGACCGTGGACGCGGTCGGCAACATTCTCACGACCACGAACCCGCGCGGCGCGACGACTACCTATGAGCGCGACCGGCTGAACCAGATCACCCGCATCTCGGGTCCCCTCGGGTATGTTACGGACATGACCTACCAGGGGCGGCTGCTGATGCAGCGCCGGGTGAAGAACGTGAACGGCGACGGGGTGCAGGACCCCGCGCTCCCCTGGCTGACCACGGACATGACCTACACGCTGCTCGGCGACGTGGCGACCGAGACGCGGAGCGTAACCGCCGCGCTCACGGCGACGACGACGTACACCTACGATGCCGAGCAGAATCTCGTGGAGACCCTGTACCCGAGCGGGCGGCAGGATGCGTTTGAAGTCGACGCGCGGCGGCTGGTGACGCGGGTGCGGCAAGGCCTGGGCGTTGCGTCCCCGGTGGAGCGCACCTACGCCTACGATGCCAACGGCGCGCGGATGGTGGAAGCCTGGTCGAACGGCATGAGCCAGACGTGGTCTGACGGATTCGGCCGGCCGAACGTCCAGCGCGGCGGCAACCATCAGACGAATACCGAGTACCCGCCCCCGGACGACCCGATGCCGGGGGACGAGGGCCCCTGCGAGACTTCCTGCTGCGGCGCGGGCGATCCGGCCGACGCGTCGCCGCTGCCGGTGGTGGGCGCCTGGGCGCCGCCGCCGAGCCGGGTCTACTCGGGCCTCGCCACGCCCTGCGTGGTCGGGATGGACGGCATCCTGGAGGACGAGACGACGGACCGCGACGAGCTCGGCCGTCCCTACTGCGACCACCGTATGCACAAGGACAGCACGGGCGCGGGCATCGCCGGCGGAGACTGGTTTCAGCGTTGGGCCCACGACCCCGGCGGCCGGAAAACGCAGCACACGCCCGGGGCCGGCGTGCCGACGAACTTCACCTACGATCCGCGCGGGGGGATGACCGGCCTGAGCGACCGGCAATCGCCGGGCAACGAAACCACGCTGACCCTCGACGCGGCGGGAAATCCGACCCGCACCGTGCGCTCGACCTACAACAGCGTAACCGGCCTGGACGAAACCGTCACCGAAGACCGCGTCTATGACGCGTACGATCGCGTGACCTCGGTCACGGCGGACCCGGGCGGGCTGAGTCTCACCTCGACCCTGAAGTACGACAGCCGCGGGAACGTCGTGGAAGCTACGGATCCGCATGGCAACAAGGTCAAGCGGACCTTCAACGGCCTGGGCAATGCGACGTCCATCGTCTACGAACCGGTCGGGAGTCCGGCGATTACCCTAACCATGGCCTACAATCTGGACGGGCGGATGACGAGTCTGACCGACGGGATGGGACACACGACGAGCTACGTGCTGGACGCCATGGGACGCGTGGTGCGTACGGACTACGCGGACGGGACGCACGAGGATCTGGTCTACGATGCCGCCGGGCGCGTCCAGCAGCGCACGGATGCGAACGGAACCGTAGTGGTGACGACCTACAATTCCGTGGGACAGCCGGTCTTGCGCATCATCACGCGGGCGCCGGGAGTCCTTGGGGCGCTGTGGGAGAGCTACGCGTATGACGGACTCGATCGCCCCAGCGTCGCCGCGGGTGAATTCGGCAACACGGAGTTCAAATACACCTCCCTGAGCGAGGTGGAATCGACAACCTCGACGGCGATTGGGGAGCCGCTCTCGCCTCAGCCGCCCTTCCCGCCGCGGTCGCTGCCGCCGGCCACGACGACCTACACCTTCGACGCGGGCGGGCGGCGAAGCGGAATGACCTATCCGAACGGCCGGACCGTGACCTACACCTGGGATGACCGCAGCCGCCTGTCCGAAGTCGTCGAGGGCGGGACCTCGCTGGTCCAGTTCGCGTGGTCCGGCGGCGACCTGGTGCGGCGCACCTACGGGAATGGCGTGGTCCTCAACGTCACCCGGGACGCGCTGCGGCGGCCCACGGAGTGGCGGCACGAGGCGGGTGGGGGCGCGGTGCCGGCCGGTTTCGGGTACGCTTATGACGAACTGGGGCAGCGCAAGTATCGCTCGCGCCTGCACGACGGCGCGGGCGCCGCGTACCGCTACGATGGCCTCGGCCAGCTCACGGGCGTGAAGGAGGGGGTTCCGGTCGCGGACCTGGGTCCGACGCACGTCTACGGCGACTACGGTACGTTTGCCGCGCAGCGTCAGTACGACTTCGACGCCGCGGGGAATCGGAAGACGGTGGACACGACGGGCGTTCTGCAGTATTACAACTACGTCAATGGGGTCAACGTGCCGGACCTGATGAACCGATACCGCACGATCGACGCCGGCACGCGGGTGCACGATGCGAACGGCAACGTGAAGGACGACGGGACCTTCACCTACGCCTACAACTACCGGAATCAGCTCGTCTCGGCGGTGCGCAAGAGCGACAACAAAATGGTCACCCGGTGCTTCTATGATGCGCTGGGGCGGCGCGTGCGCAAGGACCGCTTCACCAACGGCGTGCACGTGGGCTTCGCCGAGTACGGCTACGACGGCTCAGACATCATCGCGGAGCGCGACGAGTACGCGGTGTTCACGGCGACGTACGTGAACGGCGCGGGCATCGATCAACCGCTGACCTTCGACCGCGCGCTGGCGGGCGGCGGCACGGCGCGGTACTTCTATCACGACGACGCGCTGGGGAGCGTATGCCTGGTCACGGACGGCGCGGGCGCGAACGTGGAGAGGTACGACTACAGCGAGTACGGGATGCCGACGGTGTCGGCCTGGGACCCGCAGGCCGGCGGCGGCGCCGGCGCGTGGGCGGCGGGCGTGGTGGGCGGGGCGAGCGGGGTCGGGAACACGCGGATGTTCACGGGGCGGGAGTGGGATGCGGAGATCGGCTTGTACTACTACCGGGCGAGGCACTATGATCCGGCGAGCGGCCGGTTCTTGAGTCCGGATCCCATAGGGCATCGGGGTGACTCGCTAAAGAACACGTACCGCCACGTGGGCAATGCGCCGGTCAAGTACTCGGACCCCCTCGGTCTCAGGCGAACGCTGATTTCCTGGCCTGACGGTGGTCCCGTGGACGGCGCTCACCTTACAACGACCGCCGAGATTCGCATCAACCGCACCATGGAAGCCGTTCCTCTGGACATTGCGATTGCACTCACGGTGCGATACTCTGGGGACGGCGGCAAGTCGTCGGCCGGCTTTGACCTCTCGCCAGAGAGTATTCTTGTCACACAAAACAGTCTATTCCCGGGGAGCTTCTTCGAGCCGAATGACGGAGAACTGAATGGAGTCGAGTACCGGGTGGATCCCCTTATTGACATGCAATACGGTATTCGTCTTGGTCGCGCTTCATTCCAACTCCAGAGCTACCCGGGCTTCATGCGTGCAGCGGTCGTTACGATATCCATTGACATCGACGCCGACGACCTTCTCCTCGTCGCAGGCCGCATCTCCGCTCACATAGATGATACCCAAAGCCGGGAGAGTTGGGATGACATGTTCGGCGCTCCGTGCCGTGAGGCGAGAGACGCGGACCGATTCCCCAGGGGGTTCTCACTCGAGACGTCGATCACGGTCGACAGCCTTTACCAAGACGCCTATGACGCGCATGCGACGCACATCGAGGACGCCGGACAGTGAGTGGTCAGCGGCTGCCACTAC
Organism: Planctomycetota bacterium; assembly: GCA_016220045.1. Classification (GTDB taxonomy): domain Bacteria; phylum Planctomycetota; class MHYJ01; order WSZJ01; family JACPWG01; genus JACRIP01. The sequence continues at coordinate 485 of JACRIP010000030.1, read as the reverse complement.
TGGGTACCTCATTGTGGCTATGCGCGTCGGTAGCCGGTTGCCTCGCTACTGATGACAACGGCCGAGCCGTGTCATCCGCGCAGCCTCGACGAACAGCCCTGCACTCGACGCCGGGACCTCAGGCGCTAGAATCGTCTGCTGGTCGAGACTATCGCGTTTTCCCTCGCTCGCGGCGGCATTGCAGCCAACTAGAGGCTGACGGGGTCGAGGATGCCGGAGAAGCCGGCCCTCGTGACAGCCGAAAGCTGTGTTCAGGGGCCGTCTCCCGGATCGACCGGTTGCTGGAAACCACGAGTCCGGCGGAGTTTCCGTCCAGCGGAATCCGCGAGGAGATGCAGAAACTCTGCCCCATTCTGCACTCAGACCCGCAAGCCGCTCGCTGGCTGGCAATTGCCTATCCGGAATCAACAAGCCGACGGAGCAGTCTTTACCTCCGGCTTGTCATTATCGCGATGATGAGCTGTTCCCCGAGCGAGGATGCGCGT